>NZ_QXJA01000005.1:0-175267 GCF_022750605.1 Faecalibacterium sp. BCRC 81149
AAACGCTGGAATACTGGCGGCAGACATGGGCGGAGCTATGCAACGCCAAGTTTGCGGAAAAGGAGCTTGACTTTCGTATCGACCACCGAAGCTATGAGCGTCAGGGCGTGGAGCTTCTTCCCACCGTTCACGAGGGTGCAACCGTCCGGGCAATGGAGAAGAAAGGCATATGCACCGAGAAAGGCGAGTTCAATCGCTGGATCAGAGCCACCAATGCCGTTATCCGGGACATCAAGAAGAAAATCGCTCTCCTGTTCGATTGGATTGCCGAAGCAAAAGCAGAGCTTGCCAAGCCGCAGGCACCCGACCTTGTTTCTCTGCTGAACGCCTATTACACCCAGCGCAGAGCCGGGGCGTATTCGCAGAAAGGCAAGGTCAGCAATCTAAAGGAGATGAACGAGACTTTCAATTATCTCCGGGCAAACGGCATTTACTCCCTTGAAGATTTGGAAAGCCGTGTCAGCGAACACAGTGCTGCCACAGAGAGCTTGAAGAAAACGCTGGACGAACAGACTGCCCGAATGAAAGCAATTAAGCAGCTCTATGACAGCTCCGCTGCTTTCCAGAGCTTGAAGCCTGTCTATGACGGCTTGCAGAAAATCAAGTTTGAGAAGCCCAGAGCCAAGTACAAGGCAGAGCATGAAGCGGAACTGATACAGTTCTACGCCGCCAGACGAAAGCTGACCGAGGAGTTCCCGGACGGCAAGGTGGATATGAAAAAGCTGTCCGACAAGTATGACGAGCTGGAACAGGCGCACGAAACCACCTATGGCGAGTTTAAGGCTGTCAGAGACGATTTGCACCGCCTTTGGAAGGTCAAGTCATGTGTAGATACTGCCGCCCGATTTAACGAGCGTACAGAGGAACAAAAGCTCCAAAATCGACCCCGAACACGACAGAAAAAGGAGGATATGACACGATGAAAAAATACGACTGGAAGAACGAGTACAACCCCATCCGCAGAACGGCAAAACGCCTTTTGAGCGGAGAAGCTTTGACCGATGGCAGACCGCTTTCCGACCTGATCGAGCTGGACGAACACACCCGGAAATGCCTTGCCTTTGAAGCCACCCTCACCGACCGCCAGATTGATATGTTGCAGGAGCTGGGCTATCTGCCTGTTATCATGAGACAGTACGGCGAGGAATGTGCGAACTGCCCCTACACGCTGGACGAGCGTGAGCATGGCATTTGCAGACGATGCGCTGTTTTCAAGAAGTAAGGAGGACGCCCATGCAGTACACCCAAGCACAGATCGACCGGGCAAACGCCGTCAGTCTGGAAGATTTTCTCCGCACACAGGGAGAGACGCTTATCAAAAGCGGACGGGAATACCGCTGGAAAGAACATGACAGCCTGACCGTCCGGGGAAACAAGTGGTTTCGCCACAGCCAGAGCAAGGGCGGCTATCCCATTGATTTTGTCATGGAGTTTTACGGCAAGTCCTTTCCCGAAGCTGTCCAGCTCTTAACCGGCGAAAGCGGTGAGGGACAGAGCGAAGCCAGCACAGCACCGCCCACAGCGTTTCACTTGCCCTTGCACAACAGGACAGCCGACAGAGCAATTCAATTTCTTTGCGAAAGCCGAGGTCTCAACAAAACGCTTGTTGAGGCTTTTCTTCTTTCCGGGGATATTTATGAGGACGCAAAGCGCCACAATGTTGTCTTTGTCGGCAGAGACCGAAGCGGCACACCGAGATACGCCCATGTGCGAGGGACGGCAGACACATTCAGACAGGACATTGCCGGGGCTGACAAGTCCTATCCGTTCCGCTATGAGGGAAACGGCAACCATCTCTTTGTCTTTGAAGCACCGATAGACCTGTTATCGTTCATCTGCCTTTATCCGCAGGATTGGCAGACAAGAAATTATCTTGCCCTGGGCGGCGTTTCGGGCAAAGCTCTTGACCGTTTTCTTTCTGAACGCAAGGACACCCGAAAAGTATTCCTCTGCCTTGACAGCGACACCGCAGGAAATGAAGCCTGCACACGACTGGCACAGTCCATTCCCGGCGAGATCGCCGTCATTCGCCTTGTCCCGGCAAGGAAAGACTGGAACGATGTTCTCCGTCAGCAAGCGGATATTCCAAACCGCAAATTCATAGCCGAGACAATCACGCTGCGAGAGCTGCCCACCGCCCAGCCTGTCCCAATGCTCTGTATGGCTGATGTGGAGCTGACGAGCGTGGAATGGCTATGGTTTCCCTATATCCCATTTGGAAAGCTGACAATTATCCAGGGCAATCCCAGCGAGGGCAAGACCTACTTTGCCATGCGCCTTGCGGCGGCTTGCACCAATCGAAAGCCTTTGCCCGGTATGGAGACACTTGAGCCTTTCAATATCATCTACCAGACCGCCGAGGACGGTCTGGGCGATACCGTCAAGCCCCGACTGATAGAAGCAGACGCAGACCTTGAACGAGTGCTTGTCATTGACGATAGAGACACGCCGCTGACCCTTGCCGATGAACGCATCGCAAGGGCAATCCGGGAAAACAACGCAAGGCTGGTTATCATTGACCCGGTACAGGCGTTTCTTGGGGCTGATGTGGATATGAATCGAGCCAATGAAGTTCGTCCCATCTTCCGCAGTCTGGGAGACATTGCACAGGCTACCGGGTGCGCTATCGTGCTGATCGGACACCTGAACAAAGCCGCAGGAACGCAAAGCACCTATCGGGGATTAGGGTCTATCGACATTACGGCGGCAGTCCGCAGTCTGCTTTTTATCGGTAAGCTGAAGGACAGCCCCACAACGAGGGTGCTTATCCATGAGAAAAGCTCCCTTGCGCCGCCCGGACAGTCCCTTGCCTTTTCTCTGGGAGACGAGAAAGGCTTTGAATGGATAGGAGCTTATGACATTACCGCTGACGAGCTTCTTGCCGGGACGGACACCGCCAAGACCGAGAGCAAGACCGCACAGGCGCAAATGCTCATTCTGGAACTGCTTGCGGACGGAAAGCGTATGCCGAGCGCAGAACTGGAAAAGGCAGTCAATGAGCGTGGGATTTCCTCACGCACCATGAGGACGGCAAAGAGCCGTATCGGGGACAGACTTGTGACCGAGAAAGACGGCACAGCATGGGTCTGCTATCTCCGAGACTGACAACAGGAACACGGCAAGCATGGCAAAGACGGCAAGGTTTTTATAGATACCTTAATGTTGCCGCCTTGCCTTGTTCCCTCATACCGACACCGCTCGATGATGAACAGTCACCGGGCATTTTTCATTTACAGGAGGATTTTGAATGAACAATACCGCAACCAACACCGCCACTTGCCCGACTGTCAGAAAGCAGATCGGCAAGACAACCTATATCGTCCGTGTCCATTTCAGCCAGACCGCAAAAGAGACGATGGAGGACAAAATCAAGCGTCTGCTCCGTGAGGAAGTCCGCAAAATGTGACTTCTTTTTGAATTTGATGAAAAAGTCCTTGACTTTTCGTCTCTGGCAAGACGGCAAAAAGCATTTTAATTTCCTGCGGTGCGCGGCTGGCTCCCTTTGACATCCCGCAGCTTCGTGAAGTCATGGCCTATGACGAATTGGAGCTTGACCGCATCGGAGATCGGAAAACGGCGGTATTCTTCATCATTTCCGATACCACGCAGACCTACAACTTTTTAGTGGCGCTTGCATTTTCGCAGATGTTCAACCTCCTGTGTGAACGGGCGGACAATGTTCACGGTGGCCGCCTGCCGCACCATGTACGGGTGTTGTGGGATGAGGCAGCCAACACGGGACAGGTGCCCCAGCTCGAAAAGCTGGTCGCGGTTATCCGCTCCCGTGAGGTGAGTCTTTGCCTGCTGTATCAGCAGTTGGCGCAGTGCAAGGCCATTTACGATAAACACGCCGAGACAATCCTCGGCAACATGGACAGCGTGGTGTTCCTCGGTGGCCGCGAAGCCAGCACCATCAAGGAAATATCCGAGAACTGGCTGGGAAAGGCCACAATCAGTATGCAGACCGACAGCCGCTCCCGTGGTCAGTCGGAAAGCTACAGTCAAAATACCCAGCGGCTGGGCCGGGAACTGATGACCCCAGCCGAACTTGCAACCATGCCGGGAGATAAATGTATTTTGCAGCTTCGGGGCCTACCCCCGTTCTTCTCTCCCAAGTATGATCTGAAACGGCATCCGAACTACCGTTATACGGCGGAGGCCGATAAACAGAAAAACGCTTTTGACCTCGACAGGCTCATTAACCGCCGCAGGCGGCCCGGTCTGAACGAGGCGTGTACGATGTATGAGGTGACTGTGCCGGACGATGCGCTCACAGAAGAGGACGAGGACATCCTCAACTATGATGACATCGACGATCCAGACGCCTTTGCATAAACGCTTCGAGACAAAGTGTCCCGAAGTTTGTAACCTGCCGCCTGCAAGGGCGGCTTTTTTGTTACCGGGAAAATCCCGGAGAAATGGAGGCTTATATGGCATTTTTCTCATCTGCAATCGACACTTTACAGACCCTCGTTATTGCTCTCGGTGCTGGCCTTGGCGTGTGGGGCGTGGTTAATCTGCTGGAGGGCTACGGCTCGGATAACCCGGGCTCCAAGTCCCAGGGCATGAAGCAGCTCATGGCGGGCGGCGGCATCATCGTCATTGGCACCACACTGATCCCTCTGCTGTCTGGCCTGTTTTAAGGTAGGCGCTTATGGATTTTCTCACCGACTGGCTCACAAACTGGCTCAAAGAGCTTCTGATTGGCGGGATCATGGGGAACCTCGAAGGTCTTTTTGATACTGTCAATACCCAAGTCGGAGAGATTGCGGCACAGGTAGGGACTACCCCGGCGGCGTGGCACGCCGGGGTTTTCTCCCTGATCCGACAGCTTTCCGAAACGGTGATCCTGCCGATTGCCGGAATGGTGCTGACCTTTGTTGCCACTTATGAGCTCATACAGATGCTTTTGGAAAAGAACAATATGCACGAGGTTGACGTTGCGAACCTCTATAAATGGATGTTCAAAACAGCCTGTGCAATCCTGATCCTGTCAAACACATTCAATATCGTTATGGCCGTGTTCGATGTCTCGCAGAGCGTCATCGCGCAGGCAGGCGGGCTCATTCAAGGCTCTACCGATGTTTCGGCGGATATGCTTGCTGAACTGGAAACCTCGCTGGAGGCGATGGACTTGGGGCCGCTTTTGGGGCTGTGGCTGCAGTCTGCGCTCATTGGCTTCACAATGAAGGCGATGGGAATTATCATTTTCGTTTTGGTGTATGGCAGGATGCTGGAAATCTATCTGCTGACCAGTCTGGCCCCCATCCCCGTTGCTACGCTTTCCAACCGGGAGCTTGGCGGCACCGGGCAGAACTACATCAAGTCCCTGTTTGCCGTGGGCTTTCAAGGGCTGCTGATCCTTGTATGTGTTGCAATTTACGCAGTGCTCATTCAAGGCATCGCAACAGGCGGCGATCCCATTGGGGCGATTTGGGGAACTGTGGGCTACACGGTTCTGCTTTGCTTCATGCTCTTTAAGACCGGGAGCATTGCCCAGCGTATCTTTGGCGCTCATTAACAGGAGGTGGTGCTTATGCCGAGAAGATACGGGGCAGACGGAACGCGCTTATGGAATGGAAAAACGCCGGAGGAGTTTACTGAGGCAGACGCTTACCGCTTTATGGCGGAAACAGAGGCCGTCCTGCAAAGAAAAGAGTTGATGGACGACCCCGCCCAGCCTGCTCCGGCAAGCGGAAAGGAGGAATTTTATCTGAGTAAGAAAGACGATGTATTGCTGACCCCGGAGCAGATTGCTGCGGAGGAACGGCGCTGGCTGTTTGATGCTCCCATCGCGGAGCTTGCGGAAGTCAAGGGCGTTAGCATTGATGAGGCAGTAAAAATGCGGACAGATGCTGTCTTGCAGGAGGCGGTTGTTCCGATCACGGTATCTGTCCGCCCGATTGAGCCGCAGGGAAAACTGATCGGCTTCGCCAGCGTCAATTTTGGCGGTGTGGTCATCGACGATTTTAAGGTTGTGGACGGGAAAAACGGGATTTTCCTCGGCGCTCCCTCTAAACCCGATCCTGCCAGCCGGACGGGATACCGGGCTACGGTTCGGATTCCTGACCGCGCCACACAGGAGCGGATCAATGCGGCTGGTGTGGAGGCGTATCATGCGGCGGTGGAACAGCTTGTTGCACGGGCCCAGGCGGTACGGCCTGCCCCGATCAAGGAGCAGATGGCCGAGGCCGCGAAACAAGCTGGAAAAGAAAATGCCGCCCGGCCTGCACCTGCCAAAGCAAAGGAGGCCCGCAATGACCGATAGCCGCACTTTGGGACAAAGTGTCCCGAAGGAGGGCTTGTTTCTCATGGACGGCATCGAGGGCCTGCGTTCTTTGCCAAAACATAGCGTGGATATGCTGCTGACTGATCCGCCCTACGGCACAACCCGGAATTATTGGGATGTGCCCCTGCCGCTCCCGGAGCTGTGGGAGGCGGTGAAATGGGCGGTCAAACCGAATGGCGCAGTGCTGTTTTTCGCACAGTGCCCCTTTGACAAGGTGCTGGGCGCATCCAACCTCGCCATGCTCCGCTATGAGTGGATTTGGTACAAGGAGCGCGGAACGGGCTTTCTCAATGCAAACCGGGCTCCACTGAAAAAGTCCGAGAATATCTTGGTGTTTTACCAGAAGTCCCCGGTCTACAATCCGCAGTTTACTTATGGCAAGCCTTATGCCCGCGTACATTCCAGAAGCGGTACAAGCTCCAACTATGGAAAATTTGAACGGCAGGGATCGGAGTCCAACGATGGCCGCCGCTATCCCGGAAATGTACTTTTTGTGCCTACGGTGTCCGGCGGCATCCACCCCACGCAGAAGCCCGTGGAGCTCTGCGAGTATCTGATCCGCACCTATACCCACCCCGGAGAACTGGTCGCGGACATTTGCGTTGGCTCCGGCACAACCGCGATTGCAGCCATCAACACAGAACGCCGCTTTGTATGCTTTGAAACGGCCCCGTCCTTTTATGCCGCCGCCAGTGAGCGCATCCGTGCGGCGCAGGCAGTAAAAAGCTCCGGCGAGAAAGGAGTGTAATTATCCAGCAGTATTCTATCATTTACGCCGATCCCCCTTGGCGCTACTCGGCTAAGAAAGTACAGGGCGCGGCGGAAAATCATTATCCAACTATGAGCATTGAGGATTTATGTGCGTTGCCTGTGGCTGATCTTGCAGCCCCGGACAGCGCACTCTTTTTATGGGCTACTTTCCCGCAGCTCCCGGAGGCGCTCCGGCTGATCGAGGCTTGGGGCTTCACCTACAAAAGCGTTGCTTTCGTCTGGCTGAAAAAGAACAAGAAGGCGGATAGCTGGTTTTACGGCCTTGGCTTCTGGACAAGGGGCAATGCAGAAATCTGCCTGCTGGCAACCAAGGGACATCCAAAGCGGCAGGCTGCCAACATTCATCAATTCATCATTTCCCCGATTGAAGCCCATAGCAAAAAGCCGGACGAGGCCCGCGCCAAAATCATTTCCCTGATGGGCGATCTGCCCCGCGTGGAGCTCTTTGCCAGGCAGACCCCGCCCGGCTGGGCTGTATGGGGAAATGAAGTAACACCAACCATCCCGGACTTTGAGACACATTGTCCCGAAGTACAGAAAGGAGTGTGATCTATGCCCTATGTAAACGTACCAAACGATTTATCCAAAATCAAAACAAAGATGGCTTTCAACCTCACCAAACGCCAGCTTGTCTGCTTCGGCAGCGCGGGCGCAGTGGGGATTCCGGCCTATCTGCTGACCCGTGGCACCCTCGGCAATACCGGGGCGATGTTTCTCATGCTGGGAATTATGCTCCCGGCGTTCCTGCTGGCCATGTATGAAAAGGACGGCTTACCCTTTGAAAAGGTGGTGCGGAACATCATCCGGGCCAAGTTTCTAAGGCCGGGGATCAGGGCCTACCGAACCGAAAACATTTATGCGCCCTTTGCCGGGCCGGGCGCTGGAAAGGAGGATGTGATTGAAAAACACAAAGAAAAAAAACGGAGCCGCCGCCAAGGGTAAAGGCCGGGCGGCCCTGTCTGCCCAACAGACAATCCCGTATCTGTCCATGCACCCGGACGGTGTGTGCAAGCTCCCGGGTGGGCTCTATACAAAAACCGTGGAATATGAGGACATCAATTACTCCGTGGCATCCACCGAGGATCAGACCGCCATATTCAGCGGATGGAGCTCATTTCTTAACTACTTTGACAGTTCGCTGCCGTTCCAGCTTTCCTTTATCAATCGCCGTTCCCATTCCCGCAGCCGCTATCAAGTCAATATCCCGAAAGCGGATGACAACTATAACAGCGTCCGGGACGAGTTTACCGGGATGCTGAAAAATCAGATTGCCAAAAGCAATAACGGCATTGAACGCTCAAAATACATCACCTTTGGCATACCCGCCGAGGGGATTGCGGAGGCTCGGCCCCGTCTGGAGCGTGTGGAGGCTGATGTCATGGGAAACTTTAAGCGGCTGGGCGTTCCCTTGGAGCCTATGGACGGGCGGGCCCGCCTTGCGCTGCTTCATAGCCAGATGCATCCGGGGAGCCGCGAGGCGTTCCGCTTTTCGTGGAAAGACATCCCACAGACCGGGCTTGGCACAAAAGACTTTATTGCCCCGGACAGTCTCGACTTCCGCCAGTCCCGCACATTCCGTATCGGCCAGTATTGGGGCGCGGTGTCCTACTTGCAGATTATGGCATCGGAGCTTTCGGATAAGCTGCTGGCGGAAATCTTGGAGCTGGATGCGGAAATGACCGTGACCATGCACATTCAGACCGTGGATCAGCTCAAGGCAATCAAGACCATCAAGGGGAAAATCTCGGACATTGGGAAAATGAAAGTGGAGGAACAGAGAAAGGCTGTGCGCTCCGGCTATGACCCGGACATTCTTCCCCCTGACCTGATTACATTCAGCAAGGACGCGGCGGAGCTTCTGGCTGATTTGCAATCCCGCAATGAGCGAATGTTTCTGCTGACCTTTACGGTGGTAAACCTTGCCCCTACTCGCCAGCGGCTGGAAAACGATGTGTTTACCGTGGGCGGCATCGCGCAGAAATACAACTGCGCTCTGCGCCGTCTGGACTGGCAACAGGAACAGGGCTTTGTTTCTTCGCTGGCCCTTGGCTACAACGAGGTAGAAATCCAGCGCGGTATGACAACCAGCTCCACAGCCATTTTTATCCCCTTTATGACAAGGGAGCTCCGCATGGCTGGACAGGCCCTCTACTATGGCATGAACGCACTTTCTCACAATGTCATCATGGCTGACCGCAAAAAGCTGAAATCGGCAAACGGGATGTACTTGGGCTCTACGGGCTCCGGAAAGAGCTTTGCCGCAAAGCGCGAGCTCTTGAATGTGTTTCTCACCATCCCGCAGGATCGGATCATCGTGGTTGACCCGATGGGCGAATACGCGCCGCTGGTGCGAAGGCTGGGCGGTCAGGTGATCGAGATTGCCCCGGACAGCCCGCACCATCTCAATCCGATGGATGTGGAGCTCAATATGGCTGCCGGAGAAAGCCCGCTTTCCATGAAGGCGGATTTTCTTTTGTCCCTGTGCGAGCTGGTGGTCGGCGGCAAGGAAGGCTTGCAGCCCATTGAAAAGACGGTCATTGACCGCTGTGTGCGTTTGGTGTACCGGGAGCAGGCGCTCGGACTGGAAACTGCCAAAACGCCGCTGTTGCAGGATTTGTACGAAGAGCTCTTACGCCAGCCGGAGCCCGAGGCCCGGCGCGTGGCAACTGCCTTAGAGCTTTATTGTACAGGCTCCCTCAATCTTTTTAACCATCCTACCAACGTCAAGACGGACAGCCGTGTGGTGTGCATCGTTCTGAAAAACATGGGCGAAAACCTTAGAAAGATTGCAATGCACATCACAAACGAGTTTGTTTCGCAGGCGGTGGATCAGAACTTCCACGAGGGCGCGGCAACTTGGTGCTACTTTGACGAGTTTCACATTCTGCTCCGTGATCCACTGACAGCCAGCTACTTTGTGGCGGTCTGGAAAATGCTGCGTAAAAAAGGATGTGTGCCGTCTGCTTTGACGCAGAACGTCAAAGACCTTTTGGCAAGCCGTGAAATCGAGAACATTCTGGACAACACGGATTTTATGATTCTGCTTTCGCAGGCGCAGAGTGACCGTACCATTCTGGCAAAACAGCTCGGTATTTCCGAGCACCAGCTTTCCTATATCACACACAGCAATTCCGGCGAGGGGCTGTTGTTCTATGGAAATGTGACCATCCCGTTTGTGGATCGGTTCCCTCGCGGAGAAATCTATGACCTGCTGACTACCCGCCCGGAGGATATGAAGAATGAAACGAAAAACGAATAAGGCCAAGGAGGAGGCTTGGTCGCAGACCGCCCACGCCCCTGACGAGGAGCAGTCCGGGCCGGAAGCTTCCGACACTTCGGGACAAAGTGTCCCAAAGTCCAAGTTCCGCAAAAAGAGCCAGCAAGAACAGGCTGCGGCAGCAAAGCTCCGTATGGAGTCCCAAGGCGAAAAGCTGGAACAGGCCCGGGAGAAGCTGGCAAAACAAAAGCCGCCGAAAAAGCCCGGCCCGGTAAAACGCATAGGCCGTGTTGCCAGTGGTTCCGTTCACAGCTTCGTGCATGGCAAGATTTTTGAAGTGGAACAGGAAAATGTCGGCACAGAAGGCGCACACCGTTCTGAGCTTGTGGGAGAAACCGCACTGCGGCATGGCTCCCGCTTTGTGCGCCGTAAAGTCCGGGAACATCCGGCAAAAGTGGTACGCAAGGCCGAGGCCCGCTATACCAAGTACACGGCGGACTACCATTTTCACACCGCCGCACAGGAGCACCCGGAGCTGACGAAAAATGCGCTTACCCGCTACTGGCAGAAGCAACGGCTCCGCAGGCAATATCGCAAGCAGGCAAAGGAGGCTGCAAAGCAGGGCGCGGCTGTGGCGGGGAAAACTGCCACAGCCACAGAACGCCTGACCGCCCGGGCAGTGGAATTTGTCAAAAGTCATCCCGCAGGTGCCGTGGTTGCGGTGCTCTGTGTGTTACTCCTGTTTGCTATGCAGTCCTGTTCCTCTACCATGCTTATGCTGGGGAACGCCGGGGCCGGTGCATTAGGGGCCAGCACCTATCCTTGCGAGGATCGGGATATGCTGGCCGCCGAAGCTGCCTACTGTGCGCTGGAAGATGATTTGCAGCATTATCTGGACACCTATGAAAGCACCCATGACTATGACGAATACCACTTCGATCTGGACGAAATCGAACATGACCCCTATGTGCTGCTTTCTCTTTTGTGTGCGCTCCATGAGGGACAATGGACAATAGACGAAGTCCAGGGAACGCTGCAAATGCTGTTTGACCGCCAGTACATTCTCACGGAGGATGTGGTGGTGGAAACCCGGTATCGCACAGAAACCGACACATGGACGGACGAGGACGGCAACTCCCATACAGACACCTATCAGGTGCCTTACGACTATTACATCTGTACGGTCACGCTGGAGAACTTTGATTTATCCCATGTACCCGTGTATGTCATAGGCGAGGATCAGCTTTCCCGGTATGCCATCTATATGGCAACGCTGGGAAACCGCCCCGATCTGTTCCCGGATTCTCCCTATGTGAACAAGTACATTACCGGGAAACCCGGTGACTACGAAGTGCCCGGAGAATATCTGGACGATGAAACCTTTGCTGCAATGCTTGCTGAAGCGCAGAAGTACATCGGCTATCCCTATGTGTGGGGAGGCAGTTCTCCTGCCACTTCCTTTGATTGCTCTGGCTACGTTTCGTGGGTCATCAATCACTCCGGCTGGAATGTGGGCAGGCTGGGAGCCCAGGGGCTCTATAACATCTGTACGCCGACCAGCTCTCCCAAACCCGGTGATCTGGTGTTCTTCAAAGGCACCTATGATACGCCAGGCGTGAGTCATTGCGGGATTTATGTCGGTGATGGAAAAATGCTGCATTGCGGAGATCCCATCGGCTACGCAAATTTGAATACAAGCTACTGGCAATCTCATTTTTACGCCTACGGGCGTTTACCGTGACAGGAGGTTTTGAAATGGCAACTACCAAAAGCATGAAAATTCAGGCCGAGATTGATAAGGTCAAGGCCAAAATCAGTGAACAGCAGGCCCGGCTCAAGGAGCTGGAGCAGAAAAAGCTGGAGGCGGAAAACAGCGAGATCGTGGACATTGTGCGCGGCATGAGCATTTCCCTTACGGAGCTCCCGCTGCTGTTTGAGAAACTGAAGGACGGCGGCACTTTGGGACAAAGTGTCCCGAAGTCCGAAGAAGAAAAGAAGGAGGAAAACTGAATATGAAACACTTTCGTATGTTGGCGGCGGGGCTTTGCTCCGCCGTTCTTTTATGCGGCTCTGCGATTCCAGCCTACGCCTATTCGGACAGTGGGAATGAGGAACCGCCTGTTGTGGAAGAAACTCCGGCCCCGGAGCCTGCACCTACCATTACCCCGGGCGAGGGCTTTTCGGAGGATGGAAACCTTGTGACCCGCGATCTGCTCTATGATGCTGCAACCAACAAACAGTTCATCACGGTGGAAACCAGCGGCGGCAACACCTTTTACATTGTCATTGATTATGACAAGCCTGTGGACGAGGACGGCGAACAGTATCACACCTACTTTCTGAACATGGTGGATGAAGCCGATCTGCTGGCGGCACTGGAGGCCGCTGGCGGAGAGCTTCCGGTCTGCTCCTGCACAGAAAAATGTGCGCCCGGAGCCATCCATACGGATTGCGAGGTCTGCGCGGTCAACATGACCGAGTGTGCTGGCACAGCTCCCGAACCCGCCCCGGTGACGGAACCTGTGGAGGAGCCGGAACCCGAACCCCAGCAAAAAAGCAATACCGGGACACTTCTGCTGATTTTGGCAGTGGCTGTTCTGGGCAGCGGTGCAGGCTGGTACTTCAAAATCTACCGCCCGAAGCATGAAAAAGCTGCTGTACCCGAAGAGGATTACAGCGAGGAACTGGCCGATTATGACGATCCCGAGGACGATGGGCCGCCTTGGGACGAGGACGATACCGAAAGCGAGGATAATGAATGAGATTTACAAATAACCCCTATGAGGGATTTATGAAAGAAAAAAGCTACTTCAAGGGTGTGCCGCCAAGCCTGCCGCCGAAGGGCTCCCGTTGTGACGGCTGCCCTTACTGGCGCGGGATCGGCTGCGTGTTCTGCTACCGGGAGCAGCTTAAACCACCGGGCAACGGGAGGTGATACTGTGGGCCGAGAACTGACCCGGACAGAAAAAGCGGCAATCCGCAGGCTGGTGTCAAAATGGTGTGCCAACTATGACCGGGACTGCGGTTGCCTGCCGCTGGATTGCGAGTGCTATATGTTTGGAAAATGCTGGACGGGGGCTTATTGCCGCTACTTCCGCGAGGCAGTTCTGCCCCTTGATCCGGCGCTGGAGGCTGCGTTGCTGACAGAGGGGCCAAGGCCGGATTTCAAGGCTTGCCCGGTATGTGGCAGAGCCGTGGCTCCTGATGGACGGCAAACCTATTGTTCGGCGGCCTGTGCAAAGGTGGCACACCGCAGACAGCAGCGGGAATATATGCGAAAAAAGCGGGGCTGATGTGTTGACAATTAGGACACCCAAAACCCGCTTGTGACAAGGCTTTTTAAGGCCCTTTTCTGCGGGAGGCGTATGTTTCTACGTCTGGCCCTGTTTCCGTGAGATGCTGTCAACATTTTAACTGCCGGGGCTTTGGGACAATTTGTCCCAAAGTTCTGGCTTTTGTGGAAGGAGATACTATGCCGAAATATTATCCGATCAACGAAGAAGCCGCAAAGCGGGCAAAAGATATGAACAGCTTTTCCGACTATCAGCCGGGCTCCGCTACGGCGGGCTACCGGGCAATGGTCGATGAAGCGTATGCAGCGGCGGAACGCCAGAAAGCCCGTGTCGATCCCATGTACCACGATAAGATTGACGCTCTGGTGGATCGCTATGCCCGGAAACTTGCGAAAAATCTGAATGAACGCAATGTGATTGATGCCCGGGTGCCCTCTATTCTGATCTCCGGGGGCGGCAATTTCCCTGTGACAAAAAAGCACAAACAGAACGCCGCCCGGGATCGCAACTATGGAGAGTATGCGGAGATTTCAAAGCTGCTTGATAAAATCCGCTCTGTTGGTATGGGTGGGATCAGCGCAGACGATGATCTGGCCGTGGAAAAACTGACAAAAAAGCTGGAGGGGCTGGAGTCCCAGCAAGCCACCATGAAGGCGGTCAATGCGTATTTTCGGAAACACAAAACACTGGACGGCTGCCCGGAGCTTACACCGGAGCAGACAGAAAAGCTCAAAGCAGATATGGCGCAGTCATGGCACTTGGACAAAAGCAAGCCGTACCCCGCCTATCTGCTTTCCAACAACAACGCCAACATCCGCCGTGTACGCCAGCGCATTGAGGAACTGAGCAGCCGCTCCGAGTTTGCTGGCTGGACATTCCCCGGAGGTGAGGCCAAAATCAACGAGGCTGAAAACCGTTTGCAGCTTATTTTCGAGGAAAAGCCCGATGCCGATCAGCGGCAGGAACTGAAAAACAACGGCTTTAAGTGGGCTCCCAGCCAAGGGGCATGGCAGCGGCAGCTCAACCAGAACGCCATCCGTGCTGCGGCCCGGATAGACTTTCTGCGGCCCGAGGACGGTACAAGCCCCTATCAGCTCCAGCCGTTTGTGAAAAGAGAAAACAAAGAAATGTCTCGATGATGGGAGGTGTACTATGGACAAAAATCAAGGCTACTCCATTTTGAAGGCGGTCATGCTGGAAAATGGACGAGGATTTGCATTGGGCGAACATCCCACCGCGCCATCCCGCTATGTCACATGGGCCTGCTATGATGACAAGGACGGCCAGCGGCAGTACGAATGGGGTCACTATGGAAATGACCGTGCCGCGATGGAGCAGGATTTTGCAGACCGGGTGCAGGACTATCAGCGTATTTATAACGTGGGGATCAGGCAGACCGAGGCTCCCGGTCTTTACAAGTATTATTCGACCCAGCGGCCTGTGGACATAGGGACATTCCCGAAGCCGCCCTATAACAAGCCGGATGAAATTTTCAATTACGATCAGCGCGTCCCGGTGGAAAATGGCTCGTTCTTAGCTTGGGGTTATCTTACCTATACCCGCCCCCTGACAGAAAAACAGGCATCCGACTATGAGCTGCGTCCTGCGCCTGATAATCCCGACAGGCCCCGTCCGATTGCCGAGCAGATGAAAAATGCGGCAAAGTTGGCGGAGGCAGATCGCGGCTCGGAGGCTCCGGCTCCCCAGCGTAGGCAGCCTGACCGTGGCGATAGATAAGGAGGTGCGTATATGAAAAAGAAATGTGAACAGGAATTGTCTGTACTGGAGGCGCTGCGCCTGCACCGTGAATTTCATTTGCCGCGCCCCGTTCCGGCAGACGAACAGGAAAAGCCGCTGGATAAGGTAAAGGAGCCGCCCCGCGCTTGCCGCAGCCGGGAGCGTGAGGAGCGATGACAAAGAAACGCCGCCGTCCGATCCATCTTCATGTAATGGTGTCGGAGGAGGAGCAGGCCCTGATTCAAGAACGTATGGCGGAGGCTGGCATCCGTAACATGGGAGCCTATATGCGGAAAATGGCCCTGAGTGGGTATGTGCTTCATGTTGACCTTTCGCCTGTTCGTGAGCTGGTTTCGCTCCAGCGGCGCTGCTCCAACAATCTGAACCAAGTGGCAATTCAAGCCAACACC
Organism: Faecalibacterium sp. BCRC 81149; assembly: GCF_022750605.1. Taxonomy (NCBI): domain Bacteria; kingdom Bacillati; phylum Bacillota; class Clostridia; order Eubacteriales; family Oscillospiraceae; genus Faecalibacterium; species Faecalibacterium sp. BCRC 81149. The sequence continues at coordinate 15,718 of NZ_QXJA01000005.1, forward strand.
TACAGCGCAATTTATCCCGAAGAACTCGCGGCCTTGCAGCGGGACTATGCCGCCTTGTGGGGGCCTCTGTCTGATCTCTTGAAACAGCTCTCCGCGCTGGTAGAGCTTTGACCCATCCGGGGAGTGGTTGATACCGCTCCCCGGCTTTTTCTACTTTGGGACAAAGTGTCCCAAAGTAAAAATACTATTTGCCGGAAGGAGGGATTTCTACGGCGACCACCTATATCCGCCCTTATAAAACAGTGGCGGGAAAAAGTGCAATTCAAACGATGGAGGATCGTTTCACCTATGGCCTGAACCCGGAAAAGCTGGGAGCCGTATCTTCCTATCTCTGCGATCCGAACACGGCCCCCGCCGAGTTTCTTCTGGTAAAAAGTCAATACCATGCAGAGACAGGCCGGGCCGTATCTCGCGGGGCCCTGTTCTTTCAGATCCGGCAGGCGTTCCTGCCCGGGGAGGTTACGGCGGAAGAAGCAAACCGTATTGGTTATGAAACGGCGATGCGCTGGACAAAGGGAAAGTATCAGTTCTTCGTCTGTACGCATACCGACAAGGCCCATATCCACAATCACATTTATTTCAATGCGACGGCCTTTGATCGCTCCCGGAAATTTCATAATTTCATCGGTTCGTCCTTTGCCCTGCGGCGGCTCTCTGACCGCGTGTGCATCGAACATGAATTGTCTGTTATCCAAAATCCGTGCCAGCACAGCAAGGGCCGTTTTCTCCACTATGGACAGTGGATCGGAGAAAAGCCACCCTCTGCCAAGCAGCGGGTACGGCTGGCTATTCTCGCGGCTTTGGAGAAAAAGCCAACAGACTTTGCCGACTTTCTTCGTCTCATGGATGAGTCCGGCTTTTCGGTGAAACAGGGACGCGGCGGTGTCATCTCATTCCTTGCGCCCGGGCAGGAAAAACCGACTCGGCTCCGGGCTTCTACACTGGGAGCCGGATTTGACCCGGAGGACATCAAGGCAGTAATTGCCGGGGAACGTCCACTCCCTGAGATGCCAGAGGAGCCCACGGTTCCGCCACGGCGAGTTAATCTCATCATCGACATTCAAGAGCGTATGGCCCAGGGCAAAGGCCCGGCCTATGAACGATGGGCCAAGGTCTACAACCTAAAACAGATGGCTGCCGCGCTCCAGTATTTGCAAGAGCATCATCTGACAGACTATGCGGCGCTGACGGCCCGCACCGAGGCTGCTGTGGATCACTTTCACAAGCTGTCTGACGAGCTCCGCACAACGGAGGAGGCCCTTTCCAAAACCTCGGAGCTGATGGCTGCCACGGTGGACTATGCCAAGACCCGCCCGGTGTTCGATGGGTACAAGGCTGCGCGGTACAGCAAAAAGTATCTGACCCAGCATGAAGCGAAGCTTGCCACTTACCGGGCGGCAAAGGATACCATGAACACCATACTGAACGGCGCAAAGCTCCCTAAGATTGAAGCACTAAAAAAATCCCGCCGTGAGCTGGCGGGACAAAAGAAAGAGCTTTATGCAGAATATCGGGAGGCCCAGCGGCAAATGCGGGAGGCCGTGGCAATAAAAGCGAACATTGATCATCTGCTCGGCATAACGGACGAGCGTGAGAATAAGGCACAGGAACGATAGTGACGGGCCGCAGACTACGGTGCAGCACACCGGGACTTTGGGACAATTTGTCCCGAAGTACAGCGGGTTTGGGGAGCTCCCCAACAAGCATTTTTGCGGGCCCTGCGCCCTGCAAAAATTTCGGAGTGTGGCCACACCCGAATTGCTTGCCAAAACGCGCAACCCGCAACATGACGCAAAAAAACGGAGGTTACGCTTTCTTTTACGTTTCCTCCATTTCTTTCGATGCTTTCATCGCTTGGATTGTAGCTTCAACGATTTTCAATTCTCTTTCGTCCAAGGCGTTCAACATGGCATCAATCCGCTTTCTGCACTCGCTCCCGCTATTTTGGGACGGGTAAAAGTATTGATCCACCGATATATCAAACATTGTGACCATCTGATAAAAGGTGTTGAAGCTTGGATGCTGACCATCATTTTCATTATACATAATGGTACGCGGAGCGCGGTCAACAATATAGGCCAGTTGTTCCTGTGTCATGCCGCTGGCTTCTCTTGCACGCTTGATGGCGAGCCCTATATCGTGAAAATCAAAGCGTCTTTCATCTCGTTCTATCTTCATAACATCACCTGATATGATTTTACATTTCATGTGATATTATTTGAACGACTTTGTATTTCATACTACTGACTATTTAATTTCACCACATTTTATAATTCAACATAAAATCAGATGAGCGCCAGAGTAAACTCTGGCGCTCATTTTACTTTCGTTGTGCGTTTTTTCTGTACTCTAATGGTAACAATCCAGTGCTTTTGCGGAATAATTCTGCAAATCGGCTTGAAGTGGAATAACCTACTGTTTGGGCAACTTGCCCTACTGTCAACTCTGTGTATGCCAGCAGATATTCTGCTTGGCTCATACGCCTCTGCTGAACATACTCTGTGATGGTGCAGTCGTAGTATTTCTTAAAACAGCTTTTAAGCTTTGTTGTTCCCATGCAGGCAATCTGTGTTAGCCGTTCCAGGGGAATATCAAAAGCATAGTGGTCGCTAAGATAAGCGGCAACTATTTGAAGATTTTCAATATCCTGTTGAGAGAGCTTATGGGCTGGTTTATCAGGATGTTTCTTCTGATATTCAACCACCATTGAAACAGCTTCTGCAACTTTACCCTCATAAAAAAGCTTTGCGGCAATCCCTTCCCCGCGATAGTCTTTGATTTCTGTGAGTAACCGTGACATTTCTGGAAAGTCGGAAGTTTGGTCGATCTTCCGAAATGCATCCACAGGATTGATCTGCGCCTCTGGGTACAGTTTTTTCAGGTAGTTTTCATAATATGCCGGTGCAATCTCAATTCCAACCGAACGGATTGGAATATTTTTATGTATCAAAGCCTTGTATGGAGCGTAGCCGCCAATAAATGTTTTGATACAACCGGCAGACAGCCTACGGTATGGAGATAATTCCTCCCCGGAAATAGAGTCATACCGAGTGATACTCAGACATTCCGGCAGGGAGCATTCCAACATGAAATCTTCGTGGAAGGAAAAGTTGTGGATTTTAATATCATATAGGTCTTTCTGTCCATAAGTCCAGTAGGTGCCTTCTCCAACTTCGGGAGAAAGTTTCCAGCAATCACCTAATGCCCCATATTGCTGATTGTCTGGGTCACGGATAAAACCGTGTTCAATCAGCAGAGGCGTATAAAATTGGTCGATAATTTCAGACATAAAACAGACCGCCTCCTTTTTGCAACGATTGGACGAACTTTTGAAAGGAACGGACGAACATCGTCGGAACCCATTGAATGTTGTTCGATAAATGCGTATTGTATTAGAGGATGGTTAGAACTATCTAACCAAAGAATATCACAAACCACTTGTTGAGTCAAGACAACGAAAGGTAGGAGGTCAAAATGAGTAATCAAGTAAATTCTATAAACAGGGGTCTGACAGTGAAAGACCTTGTAACGACAGGTATTTTTACTGCACTGTTATTTGTTTTTGTATTGGTGGGCGGCGTCTTTTTTGCAACGAATCCTGTACTTACTTTTTTCATGCCGGCAGGAGGTGGGCTGCTTGCTGGCCCCATTTATCTTTTGCTGATTGCAAAAGTACATAAGCGTTGGAGCCTTTCTATAATGGGCATTATCATGGGTATTATTTGGTTCGTGACCGGTATGCACTGGGCTTTTGCATTGGGCTACCTGATCATGGCGATTGTCGCTGACTTTGTTGCTGGTGCAGGGCAGTACAAAAGCAAAAAACTCAACAGCCTGTCTTATATCCTGTTCTCTCTCGGCGGCACTGGTTCGTATATCGTGTTCTTTGTTGACCCCAACGGCTGGGCACAGACTATGCTGGGAAACGGAACTGAACAGAGCTACATCGACACCATGCAGGCAACTGCAAATACCGGCATCCTGATTGCCATGTTCGCTGCTGTTATCATTACATCTGCAATCAGCGCTTTTGTAGGCTGCAAAATGCTGAAAAAGCAGTTTGAAAAAGCAGGTATTACAGCATGAGCGGTAAACGCCACAAGAAAGGGCTTTGGCTCGACCCACGGGCCAAGCTCTTTCTTATTCTTATGTGTGTTTTATCGTCCATGTTCGCTCCTTCACTTGCATATCAATTTGTCCTTGTTATGCTGATTGCGATATTGGGTGCTTTCTTTGGAAAGTGGAAATATGTCATTAAGGCTGTATGCTTTTATGCGGTCATCTGTGTCCTGACAGTTTGGATCATGGCAGAAATGACAGGCACGCTGCGGACAATGTTTATTGCCTTTTTAGGATTGTTTCATAAGGTCTATGCGTGCGGAACCTTGGCTGGGATTGTTCTGACTACTACAAAAGTCAATGAGTTCCTGTCTGCTATGAACCGTGTCCACGCACCCAAAAAGTTAGTAATTCCTATGGCAGTTATGCTGCGGTACATTCCAACTATTCAAGAGGACTGGCGATATATCAAGGACGCTATGCGGATGAGAGATGTTTCACCTTCTCTGGCGGGCTTTTTAGCACATCCGGGCATGACGGTTGAGTGTATTTATGTGCCTTTGTTGATGGCAGCTTCAAAAGCAGCGGATGATCTTTCTGTTGCTTCTGTCACTCGTGGAATTGAAAATCCCAATCCACGCACCTGTCTTGTCCAGATAAAATGCGGAGTTGCCGATTGGGGTGTCATGGCCGTTGCCGTAGCTTATCTGATTTTTGAATTATGTGTGCGGGGAGGTGTGATTGGTTGATTGAGTTTGAAAATGTATCGTTTTCCTATACGGGGCAGGAACATGGTGGGCTGCATGACATCAATTTGAAAATTTCGGACGGAGAATGCGTCCTGTTCTGTGGCCGCAGCGGGTGCGGAAAAACAACGATTACAAGGCTGGTGAATGGACTAATCCCTCAGTTTTATCAGGGAGAGCTTCATGGCCGTGTGCTGGTAGATGGTCAGGAAATCAGCAATATCCCTATGTATCAGATTGCCGCTAAGGTTGGCTCCGTTTTCCAAAATCCACGGACGCAGTTTTTCAATGTTGATACAGACAGCGAGATTGCCTTTGGAATTGAAAATGAAGCTCGCCCTCCTAAGAAATTGGCTGAGCGAGTAGAGCAGACAACTGAAGATTTGCGTATTCAAAAGCTACGGAACAGGAATATTTTTGAGTTGTCCGGCGGAGAAAAGCAGAAAATCGCCTTTGCTTCTGTTTATGCCATGAACCCACAGATTTATCTACTGGATGAACCATCATCTAATCTGGATATGACTTCAATCCAAGAACTAAAGGAACATTTGCGGCTGATAAAAAAACAGGGCAAAACAATTTTGATAGCGGAACATCGTCTGTACTACCTGACGGAGTTGGCTGACCGAATTGTTTATCTGGAAAAAGGAGAAATCAAAGGAATATACACCCCGGAAGAATTTCGGCAGCTATCTGAACCTGACCGTGAACACATGGGGCTGCGGGCTGTTGATCTACAGGCGGTATTCCCACCAAAAGCCCACTTGCCTGCGCCTACCCCTGTATTGGAGCTGCGGAATGTGACGCTCCGTTACAAGAAGCAAACCATTTTGCATGACATTGGACTATCCGCCGGAAGGGGCGAAGTGATTGGCGTAGTTGGACATAACGGAGCTGGAAAAACTACATTTTCCCGCGCTCTCTGTGGGCTTCACAAAGACTGTGATGGACAATTCTTGTGGGAAAGAAAGCCGATTGAGCGTAAGGCAAGGCTAAAACGCTCCTACATGGTTATGCAGGATGTGAATTATGAACTTTTCGCTGACAGTGTGGAGGCAGAGTGTTCCTTTGGTATACGCAATCCAGATCAAACACTGGTAAATGCAACTTTGGAGGAATTGGGCCTTGCCCCATACCGGAAGCGCCATCCAAACACGCTTTCCGGCGGTCAAAAGCAACGAGTAGCAGTGGCTGTCAGCATGATTTGTGGGAAAGACTTGCTTGTATTTGATGAACCGACCAGCGGTCTTGACTTTGACAGTATGACGCAGGTGGCGGGACTGATCAGGCGATTATCCGATATGGGAAAAGTCATTTTCATTGTCACCCATGATTTTGAGTTTGTCTGCCGTACCTGTTCTCGTGTCTTGCATTTTGACGAAGGCGAAATGCCCGATGACGTATCAGTTATAATGGAGGCCCTCCCGAAATTGAGAGAGCTTTTCTCTGTTTCAGATGGAAAGGAGAGGTAGTCTATGAAGCAGAAAAAAGAAAACAGTATGGCATTGCTGCTCCATTGGGCCGGAGAACAGAAATTTTGGTTGTTTCTGGCAATCCTGCTGTCCATGTGCAGCGGGCTGTGTATTATTGTCCCATACATTGGGATTTACAGGTTGATGGATGCCACATTCAACAATGCCTGCACAAAAGAACTTGTGGTGCAGACTGTGGCAATGATTGCCGCTGCTGTCACCCTGCGTTTTGTACTGTTCGGATGTTCCGGCGTGGCTGCCCATAAAGGCGCGTATGGTGCACTGTTCAAAGTGCGCTGTATGGTGGCGGAACACATGGCCAGAGCGCCTTTGGGTGCCCTAAATGAACGGCGCACAGGGGATATTAAAACGGTTCTGAATGAAGATATTGAAAAACTGGAACTATTTCTGGCGCATAATCTTCCTGACCTTGTGTGCTATCTGGTTGGGCCGGTGGTCATCTTTATTTATTTGATGACCGTTAATGTTCCACTGGCGTTGATTTCTCTTGTTCCGCTGGTTCTGGCTGTAGTTGTAATGGGGGCGATGTTCCGCAATACCGATGATTTGATGGAACGGGCCAACCAATCCATTACCACACTAAATTCTGTTATGATCGAATATATCGGCGGAATGAAATTGATTAAAGCCTATAACATGGGGAGCAAGTCCTTCCAGAAATTTTCCGGCGCAATCCATGAGGAAAATGCCATGTGGAATGAGACTTCCCGACGTATGGGGCCTCCGTATGCAGCGTTTGTCGTTATCATTGAATGTGGAATGCTGCTGATGGTTCCGATAGGCGGGATGTTTTTCCTGAAAGGTTCACTGACAGCCAGTGCGCTTCTGCTGTTTGTTTATGTCGGTTCTATGTATCTGACGGAAATTCGGCCTTTACAGGAATTGGGTACAAACTTTGCAAATGTACTGAACGCTATTACCAAGACCAAAGAGATACTGAATATTCCGATTTATGAGGGTGGAACAGACTTCCCCCAAAAACATGATATTGAACTTCAGAATGTCCGATTTTCTTATGACGGCAAAACCGATGTACTGCATGGTGTCAACCTCAAAATCAATGATGGTGAGCGCATGGCTCTTGTGGGCCGATCTGGTGCCGGTAAAAGCACTGTGATTGAACTGATTTCCCGGTTCTACGATGTGCAGGAAGGAGAAGTGCTGATTGGCGGCAAAAATGTCAAGGAGCTTGACTACGATACCATTCTGAAAAATATAGCTATCGTATTTCAAAAGACCTTCCTCACCCGTGACAGCGTGCTGGAAAATATCCGTATGGGTAGTAACGCTACTCTGGAAGAAGTGCGGGCTGCCGCAAAAGAGGCACAGATTGATGACTTTATCATGTCCCTGCCGGATGGATATGACACAAAAGTGGGCAGTTTCGGCTCCCGCTTTTCTGGCGGAGAAAAACAGCGGATCGCGATTGCCCGCGCAATTCTGAAAAATGCACCTATCTTGATTTTGGACGAGGCCACAAGTGCCTCTGACCCGGAAAATCAGATGGAGATTGATAAAGCTATTCAAAATCTATGCAAAGGCAAAACAGTCATTGTAGTAGCACACCGTTTGAGTGCTTTGAAAATGTGCAACCGGGTGGCTGTGGTGGAAAACCATACAATTACCAACGTTGGCACCCATGAGGAAGTTCGGAAGACCAACGCCTACTATCGAAAAGCGTGGGATGACTACGAAACAGCCCGGAATATCACTTATCAGTTGGAGGGAGGCGAGCAGTATGAATGAGCACGATGTATTAAAAAAGAACCACAATTTCTATATTGGTGTTGGCGGTACTGTTCTGGAAGGACTTCTCTCCGGCAGCCTATTTATGCTGCTTTACTCTGTTATGCAGTTTTTGTGGTCGGGTCAATTTGACATGAACCGCGTTCTGGCTCTGACCGGTATTATTGCAGTGGTTTTTCTTCTCCGTATCCTGATTTACAGCTACGGTTATACCAAAGCGCAGATTGGCGGTGCGGAGGTCAGTAAGAATATTCGGCTTTTTATGGGTGACCATTTGAAGCGCATCCCACTGTCCCGCTTTACGCAGGGGCAGACCGGCGATTATATCAACACCATTACAAGCGACGTAAACAACTACGAAAAAATCCTGACCCATAAAGTCGGAGATTTCGCAAAGAATTTTGCCCTGTCATTGATGTTGATTGTCTTTGTTATGACGCTCTATGTTCCGGCAGGAATTATCCTGCTGATAGCCGATCTTCTTTTAATCCCCGGCCTATGGCTTTCTTTCCGCATGGTACGGAAATATGGAAAAGCAAAGAACGATATTTGTGCGGAGAACGTCAGCAGCATTGTTGAGTATGTTTCTGGTATTCAGACTTTCCGAGCTTATGGTGTAGGCGGTATGAAGAACAAAACTGTTATCAACGCCATGCGGGAGTTTTCCCGGATCAGCTTTGTGTACGAATCAAAAGTGCTTCCTATTGGTGCGGTCTTTGGTATTTTGAGTTGGCTGTCCTGCCCGCTGGTTATCTTGCTGGCCTATGCACCCTGGGTCGCAGGGACACTGAACACGGTGGACTACCTTTTGATTTGTATGCTGCCCCTGTTCTGTGCAAAGCTGGCTAACTCGATTTTTGTAGACCTTACCAGTTATAAGAACCTGATGATCTCGAAAAACAAAATCTTGAGTGTAATGAATGAGCCGGAGGAAACTGGCAGCATGGAGCCGCTTCACACAGCTACCCATGAAATCACATTTGACAATGTAGATTTTGCATATGTTCCCGGTGAACCGGTACTAAAACACGCCACCTTTACGGTGCCAGATCAAAAGCTCACGGCCATTGTCGGAGACTCTGGCTCCGGCAAATCTACTATTTTGAACCTGATTGCAAAATATTATGAAGCAACGGGCGGGACGATTTCTATTGGCGGTAAACCCATTAACCATGTTGCCGCAGAGCGTGTACTGGAGCAAGTTTCTATGGTAGACCAGGACATATTTCTTTTTGACGATACCATCCGGGATAATATCCGACACGCTCGTCCTAATGCTACGGACACGGAAATCGAGGCTGCCTGCCGGGAGGCTAACTGTGACAGCTTCATCCGTAAGATGGAAAAGGGATACGATACGCCGACTGGCGAGAATGGAAATCTTCTCTCTGGCGGTGAGCGTCAGCGAATTTCAATAGCCCGCGCCATCCTGAAAAATAGCCCCATCCTGCTTTTGGATGAAGCAACAGCATCTCTTGACATTGAAAATGAGCTTGCCGTAAAGCAGGCCATCGCCAATCTGCTAAAAGAAAAAAAGACAGTGGTAATGATTGCTCATACCCTTTCCATTGTCAAAAACGCTGATCAAATCCTTGTAATGGGTGATGGCAGGATTGCTGAATCGGGAACCCATGAAGAATTGCTTGCGAAAGGCGGAAAATATGCTGCTATGTGGAACGCAGAGCAAAAAATATCAGCTTGATAGAAGCTAAAGAAGAATAATTGCATAGCGCATGAACCTGCCCCGACTACGGGGAAAGAAAAAAACCGCTGGCTGGGGCAGGTGATTTTGCGCGCTCATTTTAAGTTATTACCCTAACGGTGGTTTTGAGAAATCAGAGCCGCCGTTTCTTTGCGTTTACACAAACCAATGACGACTTGCAGGGACACGGTAGTCGATGGGAGGTTATTTTACCGTGTCCTTTTCTCTTTTTCGTAGTATCCATGATTTGCACCAGCTAAAAAAAGCGTAGTCCCTCCATCGGAGCAGTCCGGTTTTGAACATGAAATTAAACAGTACATAACCGATAATACTTTTTCGTGCGCTTGTGCGGCCTTGTGTCGCACAGGCGCATTTTGCTTTCCAGACTTCGAGACAAAGTGTCCCGAGGTGCGGTGCCGTTCTCCGCCGTTGCTCCATTTCGTTTCCGACCAACCCCGAACAAACTGAAATGGAGGATTTTACGATGACTACTATCAATTTGAAAGATTTTTATTATTGGTACACGCAGGATCAGCTTATCGAAGTTTCTGACGAGGTGGCCGAGGTATTCAAGGCCGATGCCCGCTATGAAATGGCCTACCAGCGGCGGCTCTCCCGGCACAAGGCGCAGTATTCTCTGGACTGCGATGACGGGATTGAATATTCCGCTTGCCTGCATGAGCCGACCCCGCAGGAGCTCCTTGAACGGATGGAAACCTTTCTTCGTCTGTGGAACGCTCTCAATTCTCTGCCGGAGATCCAGGGCCGCAGAATTGACGCACATATCATTCTTGGCAAGTCGATTAAGGAAATTGCCGAGGCCGAGGGCGTACATGAGGAGTCTATTCGCCAGTCGATCAAGCGTGGCCTTGAACGCATGAAAAAAACTTTTTGATTTTTTCTTCTTAACCCACTTGGAATTGATGAAAAAATGTCTCGGTTTATGAGAGGAGGTTTTCTTCTTAACGCAAGGGAATAACGGCAACCCTGAGTAAGTACGGGGAGCCAAACGGTGGGTGCGCGGTGACATTTCCCAAAAGGGATTGAGCGAACAACACCAACACTGTAAATGGGCCCGGCCATCCCAAGGCCATGATCCGGCGCTGAACAGGTTGGCTGCCTGTTCCTCCGGGCTTGTCGCTTTACTTTCGTTGAGAGCGCCGCACAGAAAATAACGATTGTCTTTGGACAGGCCAAGTAAATATGTGCGGCGCTCTCTAATATTCAAAAACTATAATAAACCTTGAGACAAAGTGTCCCAAGGTGGAGTAAGGCAACAGGCCAGCATCCCGGTGGTGCTGGCCTGTTGCGTTTCCCCACCAAACAGCGGGAGGCGTTCTATCAATCTGCGAAGGAGGTTTACCGTGAAATTAACTACACAGGAACTTGAACAAATGAGAAGCGTTGACATTGGCGCGGTGGCTGCCGAGTCCCTGCCTGATGTGAGCGGTATGACCTTTGACAATGCGCTTTCCCGAAAGGAGCGCATCTCTCGATTTTTGCAGACTGTCAAAAATCCATACTGCTTTTGCATCGGTGGTGTTGGCGTGAAAATTGAATTTGCTGAAAGCGGGCCATCTCTCCAAGATAAGCTGACGGATTTCCTGCTGCGGCAAAGAAGCGGGCTGTAACTTCGGCTACAGCTCGTTTTGCTTCTTCGAGACAAAGTGTCCCGAAGTGGAGGCATCCTTGTTGTCCTCCCCGGACAGAGTTATAATATAAGTGTAATGTGATAGGGAAGGAGGAACAATGGCACGAGCAAAAAACAGAGGGTATCAGCAGAGTTTCTCTCCCTCTTACACAATCCGCCGCTGGCGGCTGGGCATCTATATCCGGCTTTCAAAGGAAGATTTGAAAAAAGGAAAAGACGATAGCAACAGCGTAAAGAACCAGCGTGACCTACTGAACGATTTTTACCGACGCAACATTGACGAGTTTGAAAGCATCACGGAATATGTGGATGATGGTCATACTGGAACGGACGCCAACCGTGAAGATTTTCAACGGCTCTTGGCGGATGTCATGAGTGGTAAAATCAACTGCGTTATAGTAAAAGACCTGTCCCGCTTCGCACGAAATTATAGCGATGCCGGAAGTTTGATCGATAACCTGTTTGTTCAAATGGGTGTTCGCTTTATCAGCCTTGCTGAGAATGTGGACAGCTACAAGAACCCCGACAGCGTTTCAAATATCATCGTTCCCATTACAAACGTGATGAACGATAATTACTGCTATCAGACTTCCAAAAAGATCCGGCAGGTATTTGATTACAAACGGCGCAACGGCCAGTATATCGGAGCATTTGCTCCTTACGGCTATGTAAAGCACCCAAAGGACAAGCACAGGCTGATTGTTGATCCCGATGCTGCTGAAAATGTCAAACTCATTTTCACAATGCTTATTCAAGGGTCATCAAAACGTGCTATCGCGCTGTACCTGAACGAACACGGCGTACCGAGCCCCTCGGCTTACAAGGTACAAAAGGGCTTGCCTGTTTCGACAAGAGGGTATGACGATCCTATGTGGGGAGTCCGCATGATCCACTCCATTCTTACCAATCCGACCTACACCGGGGATTTAGCCCAAGGCCGAAGCCGGGTGAAAAGCTACAAGGTACACCAGATTGAAGCTGTTCCACGCGAGGAATGGGTAGAAGTGGCTGGAACGCATGAGGCCATTATCGACTATGAAACTTTCGACAAGGTACAGGCTCTCTTACAGCGTGATACCCGTACTTCCCCGAAAGGCCGTGAGGTACATTTATTCAGCGGCTTTCTGAAATGTGCCGATTGCGGGCGGGCCATTACCCGATGCGTTGGCAAGAACAACAATGTATATTACTCTTGCTCAACCTACAAGAACCGTTCCCGGACAGCCTGCACCATGCACTCAATCAAGCATGAACGGCTGGAGGCTGCTGTTTTGTTCGCTGTACAGCATCAGGTACATTTGGCTGTTTCCTACTCGGAAATCGTCACGCAGATCAATTCCGCTCCAATCAAAAAAAGCCAGTCTTACCGACTGGACGATCTGATAGCTGCAAAAGAGCGGGAACTGACAAAGATAACACGCTACAAGCAATCTCTTTATCAGGACTGGAAAGACGGTGAAATCACCCAGCAGGAATACCGGGATATGAAGGCTGACTATGAACGGCAGACTTCTGATATTTCCGCGGTGCTTACCCGGCTGAACGCTGAACGCGCAGAACTGGCAAACGGTGTGGACAACGAGCATCCTGCACTGGTAGCCTTTATGAAGTATCAGAACATTGAAGCCCTCAATCGTGAAATCTTGGTTGAACTTGTGGACTATATCAAGGTCTATGAAAACGGTAATATCAGCGTGAAATTCAAATTTGCTGACGAGCTCCGCAAGATTGCCGAGTACATTGAAATCAACACTACGGAAGATAACGCAGTAGCGGGCTAACCCCCGCTACAAACCCCTTTGACAGTGTGTTTTCCTAATAGGCGCTAATCATATGTTAAGGCAACCCCAAAAGATGATTTTCATTGCAGACTGTGATGTTCCGGATGTCAAGAAGAGTTTACAAAGCGGCGATGAATATAAAAACTGGTCTAATAATGTCTATTCTCTGTGCCTTCCGATTCCGAAAATAAGGCAAAAGACACCAGACATCTGCATAGAACATCTTTATAGTGATGAAGAAATAACAAGAGAATGCCATTGTGATGATGGTGAATCTAGAAGACTTTTTATAGGCAATGAGTTTGACGATGCAGGGTTCTCGGTAGGTGAAGAAAAATATTTTTGTGAGAACAGAAATAGTTGTGGTCCAGGCAAAATAAATATTATTGATGGATCCGACAAAAAGAAAGTAATTAAGCCGTGGGATGGAGGAGAAAAAAAGAATTATGCGCTTTCTAAAATGGAATTTGCTAAACGAATATTGAATAAGGAAAAACCATTTGATAATATGGATTTTTCCAACTTTATACCGCTTTTTGAAATTATTAAAAAAGTATTGAATGAACCATATGCTGAAGTTGACAAAAAATGATAAATGTGATACTATCCTGATACTAAAAAATCAGCAAGCCACATCTAGCACAGCAATCTCATGAAAAAGTGAATATTCAAGAATAGCTTTACTAAACAAATTTGTTTAGTAAGAATCCGAACCTACCGAGCTCGAGTAAGCTCTACTCAATCCCATCAAGAACGAGCAGAACCCCTGTCAGTGTGCGCTGACGGGGGTTCTGCGTATATAGGGGCAACTCTTCGGAAATTCCGAAGAGTTCGGAGCAGTTGTTAAGGAATGCTTAATAACTTGGGTGGTCTATCAACTATCCGGGATTTCCGGATGGTTCGAGTTTAGCAGTTGGAACTATTAAGAAAATCTTAATGGTTGGACGTGCCAGAGAAAATAGAATGATATAAAGATATAATTTTAAGTTAAAGCTTCTCGAAAGATACCATGGCAGAAAGAGAGTTTCTCATTTTTGCATGGCGATCTGCGGACAGAGCCTTTTCACGAGAGGTGTCGGCGTAGCCGAGGACAAGGATGTTGACCGGTTCAAGGTTGTCGGGAATCTTAAATTCAGCCTTCAGGATGTCCGGCTTGAAATAGCATACCCATACGCTTCCTAAACCTAAGTAGGTGGCTTCCATCATCATGTGGTCGGTAATGATGCTTGCATCAATATCGGTCAGCTTTTTACCATCAAAGGGACGTGTCCAGACCTTATTTGTATCGCTGCAAACGATAATTGCCAGCGGCGCACCATAGATATTTGTGGCCTTTCCAATTTTACGAAGGCCCTCATCACTCTGCACTACAATCAGGTGTTGAGGTTGGCAATTACCACCCGTGGGTGCAACGTGAGCTGCCTCTAAGATGGCATCCAGCTTTTCCTTCTCAACCTTCTGCTTTGTGTAAGCGCGTACACTATACCGTTTCTTTGCAAGTGTCAAAAAATCCATAATGTGATGGTCCTTTCTGGAAGTGTAAATTTGTGTAGGGTCTTGATAATTCAATCGGCCTATGCTATGATTTTATCAGTCGTTTTCAAAAAAGCAAGAACGCACTTTTTTGTTATATACTACCCAAAAAGATAGTGTAGGGAAGAGAAAAATGAAATGTCCAAGTACCTTTAACTGCCCGGTTGAAGCAACCCTCGATTTGATTGGTGGGAAATATAAAGCACTTATTCTGTGGCATTTGATTGATAATACCTTGCGCTTTAATGAGATAGGAAAGTTGATTCCCAAGGCTACGCCTAAAATGCTGACACAGCAGCTCCGGGAGCTTGAAAATGATAACTTAGTTATTCGGAAAGTTTATCCTGTTGTGCCGCCAAAGGTAGAATATTCGCTCAGCGACTTTGGGAGAAGCATCATTCCTATTTTGGATGCGATGTGTAAATGGGGAGAAAACTATCTGGCAGATGCAAGCAAGAAGTAATCCTTAAAAGACAGTTGCATCCTGAACGTAAATACGTTATAATACTCACAGAGATCCCGCTGGTTGCGTGATACTATCCTGATACTAAAAAATCAGCAAGCCACATCTACTACGGCAATCTCATGGAAAAGTGAACATCCAAAGATAGATACACTAAACAAATTTGCTTAGTAACAATTAAGACTTACCGAGCTCGAGTAATGGATCAAAATGCCGAAAGCCTGTATTCATGCGGGTTTTCGGCATTTGTTTTTATCAATGCATAAATAAAGGGAAGAAGGGATAAGTTATGCTGCCAACAAGAAAAGAAGCGATGACGTTGCTTCGGGATGGTCTATCAAATAATCCGGGGCCTTGGGGAAAACATTGTTTAACAGCAGCGCACTGTGCAGAAAAAATAGCAGCGGCATGTGGAGATATGGATGCGGAGAAGGCCTATGTTTTAGGCCTACTGCATGATATAGGAAGAAAATTTGGCGTAAGACATCTTGGCCATGTTTCCGATGGGTACGCATATATGATGTGCCTTGGATATGATGAGGCGGCAAAAATCTGTTTGACGCATTCTTTTAACAATCACACGATAAATGAATACATTGGAAAATTTGATGTTTCAGATGAAGAAATGAAAATGATTAAGACTGAATTGGCCAGGACAGTATACGATGATTATGACCGGTTGATTCAATTGTGTGATAGTCTGGCAGGAGCGGAAGGGGTTCTGGATATAGAAGATAGAATGAACGATGTAAAGAAACGGTATGGCTTTTATCCGCAAGACAAGTGGGATTCCAATATGAGATTGAAGCAATACTTTGAGAAGAAAATGAAGAAGGACATCTACCTTGTTTGTGAGAAAGACTCATTTGTGCCGGAAGAGATAGGATGATCGAAGGTCTTGTGAATGGGTTTCCTGATTGGAGACTTTATGCTATAATAGGCAGGCAGCGAGGTGAAGTGTATGAAAAAAACAAGAGATCTGTTCTGGACTTTTTTGAAGATCGGTGCGTTCACGTTTGGCGGCGGCTACGCAATGGTGGCCCTGCTGGAACGGGAATTTGTGGAGGACAAGCAGTGGCTGAGCCGGGAGGAATTTCTCGATATGGTCGCCATTGCGGAGTCCACGCCGGGCCCTGTGGCGGTGAACAGCGCCACCTATGTGGGCTATAAGATCGAAGGGGCAGAGGGGGCCGCGGCATCCACACTGGCGGTCTGCCTGCCCTCGTTTGTGGTCATCTACCTGATCTCACTGGTGTTTGACCGGTTCTTGCAGCTGTCGGCAGTGGCAAGCGCGTTCCGGGGCATTCAGGTCTGCGTCATCTATCTGATCCTTTCGGCGGGGATGAAGATGCTGAAAAGCCTGTCCGGCACGGCCTTCAACAGGATCATCGTTGCCGGTGTTGTGGCGGCCATGGTGGGCTGCTCGGTGGCGGCGGTGTCCTTCTCGTCCCTTTACTACATCCTGCTCTGCGGGGCGGCAGGGGTGTTGCTCTACCTGTTAAGAAAGCTGCGGAAGGAGGAGAAAGCATGATCTACCTCCAGCTGTTCCTCAATTTTCTGATGATCGGAGCGCTCTCCTTTGGCGGCGGCTACGGGATGATCTCGCTGGTGCGGGAGACCGTGCTGCGTCATGGCTGGCTGACCGAAGCAGAATTCCTGAGCTTTGTCGCCGTTTCGGAGTCCACGCCGGGCCCGCTGGCAATCAATATGGCAACCTTTATCGGGTCATCACAGGGCGGCTTTCCGGGGGCGCTGATTGCTACGCTGGGTGTGGTGCTGCCCTCGTTCTTCATCATCCTGCTGATCGCGGCGGTGCTGAAAAACCTGATGAAGTATGCGGGCGTGGAAGCCTTTCTCTCCGGCGTGCGGCCCTGCGTGGTGGCCATGATCCTGGCAACTGCACTGAATATGATGCTCTCCACACTGGGCGGCATCAAGACGCTGGCAGATGGATTTGCGCCGGACGTGAGATCGATCCTTGTGTTCGCTGTTTTATGGGCGGTGCATTTTGTCTGGAAGAAGCGGACGCAAAAAGCCCCGTCGCCCATCGGAATGATCCTGTTGGCGGCGGGACTGGGGATCCTGTTCTGGGGCGTATGAGAGATCATCGTCCTTTTTTTGTGGCTCAGTGCTCCACAAATTCGCCGCGCAGGGCGAACATGTGGTCCATGGGGCCGGAGCCTTTGCCCAGATCGAGCATGGCGGACAGGCAGCCTGAAATATATGCCTTGGCCCGCTCAACGGCGGCATCCAGGGGATAGCCCTTTGCCAGATTGGAGGCAATGGCGCTGGACAGGGTGCAGCCGGTGCCGTGGGTGTTGGGGTTGGCGATGCGCTCACCGTGGAACCATTTGCCGCTGCCGTTGCGCCAGAGCAGGTCGTCGGCATCATTTACCTTGTGGCCGCCCTTGCAGAGCACGGCACAGCCATATTTTTCGCTGATGCATTTTGCAGCAGCCTCCATCCCGGCGGCATCGGTGATGGTCATGCCGGATAGGATCTCGGCCTCTGGAATGTTGGGCGTGACCACCTCGGCCATGGGCAGAAGCTGCCCGGTCAGGATCTGGATGGCGCTGTCCTGCAGCAGCTTGGAGCCGGAGGTGGCCACCATCACGGGATCGACCACGATGTGCTTGGCATCGTACTGGCGCAGCTTTTTGGCAATGGTCTCAATGAGCGCAGACGACGACACCATGCCGATCTTGACGGCATCCGGGTAGATATCGGTGAACACCGCATCCAGCTGCTGGGCCAGAAATTCGGGTGTGGTCTCAAAGATGCCGGTCACGCCGGTGGTGTTCTGGGCCGTCAGAGCCGTGATGGCGCTCAGGGCAAACACGCCGTTGGCGGTCATGGTCTTGATGTCGGCCTGAATGCCTGCGCCGCCGCTGGAGTCGCTTCCGGCAATGGTCAATGCTGTTTTCATAAGGAAAATCCCCCTTTTTCCTCTCAGCATAGCACAGTCCGGCGGTATTTGCAAGGAAAACCGACCCGCCCTCTTTTCTGCCGGAGAAAAGCGTGATAAAATAAGGCAAAAACGAAACTGGGGGAGAATACAATGAACATCACGGTATATCTGGGCGCAAACGAGGGCAATGATCCGGCCCTGAAGCAGGCGGTGCAGGAGCTGGGAAGGTGGATCGGGGAGAGCGGGAACGCGCTGGTGTACGGCGGCTCCCGCTGCGGCCTGATGGGAGAAATCGCCGAAAGCACCCTGAACGCCGGGGGCAAAGTGACCGGCGTGGAGCCGGAGTTTTTCGTGCAGGGAGAGCTGCAGCACGAGGGGCTGACGGAGCTGATCGTGACAAAGGATATGACTGAGCGCAAAACGAAGATGATCGCGCTGGGGGACGCGTTTATTGCATTTCCCGGCGGCACCGGCACACTGGAGGAGATCGCCGAGGTAATGTCCAAGGTGTCGCTCAGGCATCTGGATGCGCCCTGCATCCTCTATAACCTGCACGGCTACTACGACGGACTGAAAGCCCTGCTTGCCCGGATGATCGAAAAGGGGCTCTCCTCCCCGGAACGCCAGCAGGGGATCTGTTTTGTAGAGGATCTGGAGCAGATCAAGGAAATTTTGCAGAAATCGTTTTGAAGATCCTGTTTAGGGTCGCTCTCTGCACACCTCCTGCCGCCCTGGCATAGACCGGGAAAAGGGGGAGTGCGATTTGGAACAGATTTTCCTGACGGCGGCGGTATTGCTGCTGCCGATGCTCTGCACCACGGCCGGTGCGGCTGGTGTGTTCCTGCTGCGGAAGACCGGGGAGCCTGCCACCCGGCGGATGCTCTGCGGCATGGCGGCGGGCATCATGCTGGCGGCCAGCGTATGGAGCCTGCTTTTGCCGGCCATTGAACGGGCAGAGCAGGGGCCGCTGCCTGCATGGGTCCCGCCTGCTGTGGGCCTGCTGCTGGGTGCGGTAGGGCTTTTGCGGCTGGAAACGCTGGCGGGCCGCCTATTGAACGCCGGGCCGGGCCGCAGTGGGCGGATGGTGCTGGCAGTCACCCTGCACAACCTGCCCGAGGGTATGGTGGTGGGCCTTGCTGCCGCGCTGGCCCTGCGGGGAGAACCGGATGCCATCAGCGGGGCGCTGGCCCTTGCGCTGGGCATTGGGCTGCAGAATATTCCCGAGGGAGCTGCGGTCAGCCTGCCGCTGGCGCAGGAGGGCAGGTCTAAGTGCCGCGCCTTTGCGGCGGGGGCTGCCTCCGGGCTTGTGGAACCGCTGGGGGGCCTGCTGGCCCTTGCACTGGCCGGGTGGGTCAGTGCGGCCCTGCCCTGGCTGATGAGCCTTGCCGCCGGGTGCATGGTCTGCGTGACGGCACAGGAGATGATCCCGGAAGCCGTGGAGGCAGACGAACCAGCGGGGGTCATCAGCGTGGTGGCAGGGTTTGCCCTGATGATGGCGCTGGATGTTGCCCTGTAACGCAAAAAGGAGACCGCGCGGTGCGGTCTCCTTTTTGTCTGTCAGTGTGCTTCGAGTATTTCGGCCTGCAGGGTATCCAGCTGCTCAAAGCTGTACAGCCGGTTCAGCGCCTCCACCAGCTCCTTTTTGGAGAGCCGGGGCGGCAGGCCCAGCGCGTTGAGCAGCTGGTATTTCCGCTCGGCACTGCCTGGGGTGCCGGAAAGCCCCCAGTTGTACAGGTCGGTGTAGGTGATCTGCCGACCCTCCGGGCGGGCAGGTGCGGCCCCGGCTTCTGCGCCCAGTGCATCCCGCAGGCATTGCAGGACGATGGCATCGTCCACGCCTTCCACGCCCAGCAGGCCTTCTTTGCCGGGCTGGGGCTTCCGCTTTTCCTTGCCATGGATGGCGGGTACATAGGCCTGCACCACGTTTTCTGCCCCCACCAGATTGGTGATGTAGGTGCGGATGCGGAACCCGGCGGCATCAGAATCGGTGAAGAGGATCAGGCCGTTTTTCTTCGCCAGGGCTTTCAGCAGCTGCTGGCGTTTTTTGTCCTTGTAGATGCCAAAGCCGTCTGTCAGCAGGATCATGGCATCGGTCAGGTGGGAAAGGCGGGCGGCATCGTATTTGCCCTCCACCACCAGCACCCGGTCGGTGTGCAGCAGTTCTCGTTCGCTCATCGTCCGCTCCCCGCCAGCGCCAGACGGCAGAGTGCTGCTTCCAGCAGGGTCTGCACATCCACGGGCTGGCTCTTCAAACTTTTATCGAGGTCCAGCAGCACCTGCAGGCAGGTCTCCAGCTGGCCCAGCGTGTAATGTGATGCCGTTTCGGCTGAGCGCTTGAGCCGGTAATCACTGCCCTTGTAGCCAAAATCCTTGAACACGGCGGCGTAGCTCTTCCGTTTGGAAGCTCCCAGCTTGACCCGGTACAGGTCTACATAGCTGCCAATCATTGCGCCGGTGATGGCAATGGGCTCCTGCTGTAAGCGCAGCAGGGTCTGCAGCTTTTTGCAGGCACCGGTGGCGTTCTTGGCGGTGATCATCCGGATCATCTCAAACACATCCGCTTCCAGGCTCACGGTGCCCATCTCAGCCACCATGGCGGCGGTAACGGTCTGGTAGCCGGAAAGGGCACAGAGCTTGTCTACCTCGTTTTCCAGCAGGAAGGGATCCTCGCCGCACCGCTCCAGCAGGGCTGCGGCAGCGCCCTCGGGCAGGGTGGTATCCTGCGCCTTGGCCCGCTCAATCAGCATCATCTTCAGCTCGTAGGGCTTGGGTTTGGAGAGCTCCTCGGCAAAGCCAAGCTTCTTGCATTCGGCGATCAGCTTTTGTGCCCGCTTGCCGGTCTTGAGCTTGCTGCGCTCCAGCTCGAACACGCTGCCCAGCACCACCACGGCATTTTCCAGGCTGGCAAGGGTGCTGCACAGTTCCTCCAGATCCTTGTCGCCGTAGGCGGCGGGGTCAAGCTCGGGCAGCACCACCACGCGCCGGGTGCCAAAGAAGGAGATGGTGCCCGCCGCCATGATGAGCTGCTCGATCTCGGGCGCGGCACCGTCCAGCACGGTGGTCTCCTCATCCGTGTCAGCGCTCAGTATCCGGACGGCGGCAGACACCGCCTGCCGGACAAGATACCGCTCGCTGGAATAGAAATAGTAGACCGGGCAGCCGCGGTCTGCCAGCTGACGCAGTTTGGCTTCCGTTGCCACGGCGGGGCCCCCTTTCAGAAAAGAATACCTTATAAGTGTACCCACCGGGGCGGGAAATGTCAATGCAGGAGGCAGAAGAAAAACACGACAGATGTCTTTTATCGTTTCTGCAAACGTGATATACTGAAAGAAAACGGCCTGCGCCGGAACGGAAAGGGAAAAATACGGATGAAACGAGCCTATTACAACTGCATCCTGCTGGACGGCACCGAACAGATGGAGCCGGCGGCGCACAAGATGGTGCTGGTGGACGGGGAGAAGATCACCGCCATCGTGGAGGATACCGCTCCCTGTGAGGGGTATGAGAAGGTGGACCTCAAGGGCGGCTACCTGATGCCGGGCCTCATCAACCTGCATGTCCATCTGGCGGGCAACGGCAAGCCCAGCGCAAAGCCCCGGGATAACGCCGCACTGGTGCGCAGGATCCTGAGCAATGGCCTGACCCGGGCGGTGGCCTACCGGCTGGTGTGCAGTTACGCCAAGCTGGAACTGCTGGGCGGCGTGACCACCATCCGCACCGTGGGCGGTCTGGCAGATTTCGATACCCGCTGCCGGGACGACGCGGCAAAGGGGAAGATCCTGGCTCCCCGCATCCTTGCCGCCAACGAGGGCATTTCGGTGCCCGGCGGGCACATGGCAGGCTCGGTGGCGGTGGCGGCCCACAACAATGCCGAAGCGCTGGCCCAGCTCCGCAGGGCCGGTGAACAGGGGGTGGATCTGGTCAAGCTGATGATCACGGGTGGCGTGCTGGATGCCACCCAAAAGGGCACCCCCGGCGAGTTGAAGATGAAGCCTGAGATGGTCCGGGCCGTCTGTGATGAAGCCCACAGGCTGGGTTACCCCGTGGCTGCCCACACCGAATCACCCGAGGGCGTGAAGGTGGCGCTGGAAAACGGCGTGGACTCCATCGAGCATGGCGCAAAGATGGATGAGGAGACCATCCGGCTCTACAAGGAGCGGGGTGCTTTCGTCTGCACTACCATCTCCCCGGCGCTGCCCTATGCACTGTTTGATCCGGCCATTTCCGGCGCTTCCGAGAAGGACCAGTACAATGGCAGGATCGTCTTTGACGGCGTGGTGGAAAGTGCCAGAATGGCCCTTGCCAACGGCATTCCGGTGGGTCTGGGCAATGACGTGGGCTGCCCCTACGTCACACAGTATGATTTCTGGCGGGAGCTGTGCTACTTCCACAAATACTGCGGCGTGAGCAATCAGTTTGCTCTCTACACGGCTACCCTGCGCAATGCCCGGCTGGCCGGTGTGGGGGAAGTGACCGGCTCCATTGAAGCGGGGAAGAGCGCTGATTTCATTGTGACCCGGAAGAACCCGCTGGACGACCTGACTGCCCTGCGCCAGCTGGAGCTGGTGGTCTGCCGCGGCCGTGCCGTGCACAAGCCCGCTCCCAAGCGGAACAAAACGGTGGATGCCCTGCTTGACCCGTATCTGGCATAAATGCTATAATATCCTTAAATTCCGTCCGTGCCAGAGCGGGCGCTGAAAGGATGAAACGCTTACGAAACGTCCCAAGCTTACATTGCAGCTGCAATACAATTCGCCGGTGATCCTGACCTTTTTTCTGCTCTCCCTGGGGGCTTTGTTCCTGGGGCAGTGGACAGGCGGCTGGACCACAAAGCACCTGTTCTGCGTCTACCGCGGTTCTCTGAAAGACCCGCTGTTTTACATCCGGCTCTTCGGCCATGTGCTGGGCCATGCCAGCTGGGATCATTTCCTGAACAATATGCTCCTGCTGCTGGTCATCGGCCCGCCGATGGAGGAAAAATACGGCAGCGGCCCCCTGCTCAAGGGCATCCTGCTCACGGCGCTCATCTCGGGTGTTCTGCAGTGTGTGCTCTTCCCCCATACCGCCCTGCTGGGGGCTTCGGGCATCGTGTTCATGCTCATCATGCTGGCATCGCTGTCGGGCTTCTCCGGCGGCATCCCGGTGACCATGCTGCTGGTGGCGGCACTGTATCTGGGCCAGCAGGTGTATGATATCATCTTTGCCCGCGATAATGTGGCGAACTTCATGCACATCGTGGGCGGTGTGTGCGGCACAGCCTTTGGGTATGTGTATGCCATGCTGCCCCGGAAACGCAGGAGGCCGGCTGCCAGAAAAAAGCGATGATCAACAAACGACCCCGGAAAGCTTGACTGCAGCTTTCCGGGGTCGTTTTATGGATTATAATTCGTTCAGGACCCGCCGCGCGGCACGGATGGTCTCCTCGCTGGTCTGCCAGACCTCAAACTCGGAGAAGCCGGGCAGGCCCATGGGAACACCTTCCCGCCGGAAGATCATCCGGCTGTCCAGAACCTGCTTGCCGGACATGTGGAAGGCGTGCGCGCCTGTTTCAGCCGCCAGAGCCGGAAGATTGGCCGGGGTCACGCCCGCTCCCACCAGGATCTCAAGGTCAGGTCCGGCGGCCTCCACCAGCCGACGGAGCAGGGAAGCACCTGCCGGGGCGCTGGCGGCCTGCCCGCTGGTCAGGATGGTGCCAAGGTTCAGCGCTTTGGCCGCTTCCATCGCCGCAAAGGGGGCTTTGCAGACATCAAAGGCACGGTGCAGGGTGCAGACGACCGGACGGCCAGCGGCCTTTGCAGCGGCCCGGGCGGCCGCGTAGATGGGGCGCAGTGCGTCCACGTCCAGTTCCCCCTCCGGGGTCAGCACACCGGTCACAATGCCGTCCGCACCCGCCTGCACCAGCGCGGCGGCGGTCTCGGCCATCTGGGCAAGCTCATAGCGGTCGTAGCAGAAATCACCGAACCGGGGCCGCAGCAGGGCGCGCACCGGCAGGCCGGTCTCGGCCTTGACCTGTCGCACCAGCGCAAGGCTGGGCGTGGTGCCGCCGATGATCAGGTCGGCGCACAGCTCCAGCCGGTCGGCTCCGCCCCGCTTTGCCGCCAGCGCGCTTGCGACACTGTCTACACAAACTTCTAAAGTATAGGGCATAAAAACCTCCCGGGAAGTAGGCCAGCGGGCGATGAAATGGACTGCAACAACAGCGACCGCCGCCAGTGGCGGATGTAGGAAGCTGTTGTTGGGGCCGCGGCCAGCAGGATGCGAGTGCAATTGCACGAAGCAGACGCTGGGAGCCGCAACCCGTACTCACTTGCGTGGGGAATCACCGCCGGCCTGTGGTGGTTACTTTACACTTTCGAGGAACCGCACGAAACCGGCGCGGCCGGCTTCATCCAGCTTGTAGACACCGGCATCTGCCAGCACCTGCGCGAACACCTGGCCTACCTCATCCTGCAGGATCAGGTGGACGCTGTCGCTGTTCAGCTCAGGATGGCGGGCCAGGATCTCCTGTGCCCATGCGGCGTGCTTCTGCAGGGCTTCGGGGTACTGCTCGGCAGGCACCCGGGCCACCAGCATATCTGCCAGATCGAACAGTTCCTGCTTCAGGCGGCTGGGAAGGACTGCCAGACCCATGACCTCGATCAGGCCGATGTTCTCCTTTTTGATGTGGTGGAGCTTTGCGTGGGGATGGTAGACCCCCAGCGGGTGCTCCGGGGTGGTGATGTTGTTGCGCAGGACCAGATCCAGCTGATATCTGCCATCCCGCACCCGGGCAATGGGGGTGATGGTGTTGTGGGGCTCGCCGCCCGTCTCGGCAAAGATGAAGCTTGCCTCGTCGGTATAGCCGCGCCATGCGGTCAGGATCTTGTCTGCCAGCTCCACCAGACGCTCGTCATCCGCACAGGTCAGGCGGATGCAGCTCATGGGCCAGTGGACGATGCCGGCTTCCACATCCTCAAAGCCGGGGAACACCCAGCTCTTCTCGATGGAGGCCTTGGCCATGGCGAACTCGTAGTGACCGCCCTGGAAGTGGTCGTGGCTCAGGATGCTGCCGCCCACAATGGGCAGGTCGGCATTGCTGCCCACGAAATAGTGGGGGAACAGGCCCACGAAATCCAGCAGCTTGCGGAAGGTGGCCCGCTCGATCTTCATGGGGGTGTGCTGGCTGTTGAACACGATGCAGTGCTCGTTGTAGTAGACATAGGGGCTGTACTGCAGATTCCACGCGCTGCCGTTGATGGTCAGCGGGATGATGCGGTGGTTCTCACGGGCGGGGTGGTTCATCCGGCCTGCATAGCCCTCGTTCTCCACGCAGAGCTGGCACTTGGGGTAGGCGCTCTGGGGGGCCAGCTTGGCGGCGGCAATGGCCTTGGGGTCCTTTTCGGGCTTCGAGAGGTTGATGGTGATATCCAGATCGCCGTAGGGGGTCTTGGTGACCCACTTCACGTCCCGCTTGATGCGGTAGCGGCGGATGTAATCGGTATCCTGGCTGAATTCATAGAACCAGTCGGTGGCGGCCTGGGGGCCCTCGCTTTCGTACCGCTCCTCAAAGTTGGCGCGGACAATAGAGGGGCGCGGGGTCAGCACGCCCATCAGTTTGGTGTCAAACAGATCGCGGGCGGTGGAATTGTCCTCACACACGCCCCGGGCCACGGCATCGTCCACCAGCGTTTTCAGGATGCTCTCGAGGTCGGTGTAGCAGACATCTCCCTCAGGCTCGGCAAAGCTGTCCAGCTGCATGGTCATCAGCAGCTGATTGCGGATGTAGATCTCGTCATCGGGCAGGATGAGCCCGGTGTCCAGCCCATAGTTGACGAGCTGTTGAATGGCAGTAGAGATCACAGCACGGCACCTCCTTCCGGACGGATGGAGAGGATGTGGCACTTGCCTGCGCCCAGAATGGCCTCCATCTCAGCCTTGAAGGCATCCAGCTTCTCCAGCGGCACAAAGGCCTGCACGGTGCCGGCAAAGCCGCCGCCGTGAACGCGGACAGCGCCCGCGCCGTTCAGGAAATGCTTTGCGGCGGCAATGGTCACAGCCACTTCCTGATGCTCCTTGTACCCGGCAGGGATGACGTTCTGCAGGTATTCCCAGCTGCTGGTGCCGGATTCGTTGACCAGCTGCAGGAAGGTCTCAAAATCACCGGCGCGCAGGGCGTTTACCTGCCGGGCAACGCGCTGGTTGTCAGCGTAGACGTGGAAAGCCCGGAGCACAGCCCGGTCACCGCACTGTTTGCGGCATGCGGGCAGATTTGCAATAAAGGTCTCAAAGGGCACATCCCGCAGGACTTCGCCGCCGCAGACAGCGGCCACGGCGCGGCACTCGTTGGGAATGGCGGCGTACTCATCGGTCAGGTCGGCGTGGTCTGCACCGGAATCCAGGATGCAGAGGGCAAGGCCTGCCTGAGAAAAATCCACCTGCACTGGCTCCACATCGGGGTGGGCAGGATCGGCAAAGTCGATGGTGATAATGTTGCCCACGCTGGAGGCCATCTGATCCATCAGGCCGCAGGGCTTGCCAAAGTAGACGTTCTCTGCCCACTGGCCGATCTGCGCAATGGCGATGGGGGAGACCTTTTCGGCCATGAAGCGGTCGTTCAGGATGACACCGATCAGCACCTCAAAGGCGGCAGAGGACGAAACGCCGCTGCCCTTGGGCACATTGGAGGAGATGTACACGTCCAGGCCGGAGAGGGCAGCGCCACGCTCCTTGAAGGCCTCGCACTCGCCCCGCAGCAGGGCCATGGTGGTGTTTTCTTCCTCCTTGCGGGCAGCAAGGTCGCCAAGGTCGATGACACAGAGGTCATAGCCCTCGCTCTGCACACGCAGCTGGTTCAAGCCGTTGGGGGCAGCGGCAGCGATCATGTCAATGTTCACGCTGCCGGCCAGCACCCGGCCATGCTGGTGGTCGGTGTGGTTGCCGCCGATCTCGGTGCGGCCCGGGGCACTGTACAGTCCGGCCTCGGTGTGTGCACCAAAGGTAGCTTCCAGCCCGTCCAGCACTGCCGCATAGCGTGCGGCGTGGGCAGCGGTCTGCTCCGGCGAACAGCAGTAGAGGGAGGCCAGCCGGGCGGTATGGGTGCCGCCCGCCAGCTCCTGCTTCCAGACAGAAATAGGCTTCATCATGGCGCGTTCCTCCTTGTATAGGTGAATGATTCTTCAAAGGGCCAGGGCCCGTTCTTCTGATTCTATAATATCGGTTCTGTCGAGAAAAGACCATGTATTATTGTTGCATCTGGATGAAAGGTCAACGCAGTTCCGGCGGTCAGCTCCGGGGCGCGAAATCGCCGCCGGTGAGCCCGTCGAGGTTCAGCATCCCTTCCAGCGCGGCAATGTCGGTGGAAACATCCAGCGCATCGGAGGCAAACAGCTTGTCCAGCTGGTTTTCAAAGGCGGTGATGAGCAGATCCATGCTCCGCTCAATGCTCTGCTTTGCCTCAGTGATGTTGGTGCCCTGCACATCCTGTGCCGAAAGCTGGGCGTAGGTGTTCAGCAGCTTCAGCGCGGTGGGCAGGTAGTAATCCATAAATTTCTGCAGCTGGGCTTTTTTGTCCGGGTCCTTTTTTGCCAGTGCGAAGATGCGGGCGCTGACATCCTCCAGCCGGGAGATCTTGGCCGTCATCACCGGGTCGGGGATGGCATCGTTGGCCTGCCGGAGCTGGCGCTGCAGGGCGGCATACTGATCCTCGGGAGCCGGTGCGGGTGCGGGCTCGGCGGGTCTGGGCGGCTGGGGCGCAGCGCCCCGCACCACCAGCGTGCCGGTGCGGTTGTCGATATAGGCATCGGCCCCGAAATAGCCGTGGTCGATGGCGCGCTCCACGGCGGCGCGGCCCCTGTCGGCATCAATGCCCGCAGCTGCAAAGAGTTCGTCCAGCGGGATATTATCCCGGGTCCCAACGATCTTGTCCAGCTGGCGCTCCAGCTTGCGGGCCTGCTTCATCCGCAGGCCCATGGCCAGCGCAGCGCCGCCGCCAATGGTCTGGGCCAGCGCGGTCAGAAACTCGCCCCAGTCGAACCAGTAGCCCCACATGTCAATGATATCGGCAAGGCCTGCAAGGCCCACCACCAGAAAGATGCCGCCGAACACCGTGCAGAGGCTGGTCAGGGTCTTGTGCCACTTTTTGGCGTTCTGCTGCTCGGCAGTGGGCACATCGTGGCCATAGACTGGTTCAGTGTCCCGGGCCGGCTGACCGGCACCGGTGTCCTGGGGGCGGAAATCGCTGGAATATTCCGCGTTCTCCTGCTCCTTTTTCTCGGCATCCCGGTCGATGGCACGCAGGATGAAGAACAGGATGCCCAGCCAGGGTGACATGGCGAATACTACCAGCAGGGCAATGGTGGGAATGTGGGCAAGAAAATGTTTGCTGCGTCTGGGCTCCATGGGGCAGAATCCTCCTAAAATAAAAAAGCCGTGTTCCACTTTATTATAGCGGAGCACGGCCCTTTTGTTAAGGGGGTAATTTATTTGTGGGAAAGGGAATTACTTCATCAGGCTGCAAACGGCCTCGGCGTAAGCGGCGGGATCATCCACGGGCAGGCCCTCGATCAGCTGTGCCTGTGCATAGAGCAGGCTGCTGTATTTCTTGACCTTGTCGGTATCACCGGCCTCCTGTGCGGCCTTCAGCACGGCGAACACGGGATGGTTGATGTTCAGCTCCAGCACCTTGTCGCTCTTCACGCCCTCGCTGCCGGGCTGCTTGGAGAGCACCTTCTCCATCTCGATGGACAGGGGGCCGTCGGCACTCAGGCAGACAGGGTGATCCTTCAGGCGGGTGGAGACCTTGACCTCCTTGACCTTGCCGTCCAGTGCGTCCTTCATGGCATCGAACAGGGACTTGTTCTCGGCGGTGGCATCCTCAGCGGCCTTTTTCTCGTCCTCGGTCTCAAGGCCCAGATCGCCGCTGTTGACGTTCTTGAACTCCACGGTGCCGTCCTTGCCCTCGGCATCCTTGCGGGGGTAGCTGCGCATGATCTGCAGGCAGAACTCATCCACGTCCTCGGTCAGCAGCAGGACATCATAGCCCTTGTCCAGAACCAGCTCGGCGGCGGGGAGCTTTGCCAGACGATCGGTGGAATCACCGGCGGCAAAGTAGATGAACTTCTGCTCGGCAGGCATCTTGTCCA
Organism: Faecalibacterium sp. BCRC 81149; assembly: GCF_022750605.1. Classification (NCBI taxonomy): domain Bacteria; kingdom Bacillati; phylum Bacillota; class Clostridia; order Eubacteriales; family Oscillospiraceae; genus Faecalibacterium; species Faecalibacterium sp. BCRC 81149. The sequence continues at coordinate 44,920 of NZ_QXJA01000005.1, forward strand.
CATACTCCTGCAGGGTGACCATCTTCTGCTCCTTGGCAGACCAGAACAGCAGCAGGTCGCGCAGCAGCTCAGCGTGCATCCCGTAATCAGAGTAAGCGCCGAACTTGATCTGGCGGCCGAATTCCTTCCAGAATGCCTCGTACTTTTCGCGGTCGTTGACCAGCATGGAGTGCAGCTCGTTCTTGATCTTCTTTTCCAGTGCGTTGTGGATCAGCTTGAGCTGGTTGTCCTTCTGCAGCATCTCACGGCTGATGTTCAGGCTCAGATCCTGGCTGTCCACAATGCCCTTGACGAAGCTGAAGTAATCGGGCAGCAGGTCTGCGCACTTTTCCATAATGAGCACGCCGGATGCGTACAGAGCCAGACCCTTCTCATACTCCTTGGTGTAGAAATCATAGGGGCGATGGCTGGGCACGAACAGCAGGGCGTTGTAGTTGGCGGTGCCCTCGGTGCGGCTCACGATGACACGGGCAGGGTCAGAGTAATCGTTGAACTTATCCTTGTAGAAGCTGGCGTATTCCTCATCGGTGACCTCGCTCTTCTGCTTCTTCCAGATGGGTACCATGCTGTTCAGGGTCTCAAGCTCGGTGTAGGTCTCCCACTCCGGCTTATAGTCCTCGGGCTTGGGATCGGGTTCGGGCTTCTGACGGCTCTTTTCCCGCTCCATCTGGATGGGATAGCGCACATAGTCGCTGTACTTTTTGACGATGGCCACGATGCCGTATTCATCGAGGAAGTTCTCGTAATTGTCGGTATCGGTGCTGTCCTTGATGTGCAGGATGATGTCAGTACCGGCGGTTTCCTTCTCAGCGGGGGTCAGCTCGTAGCCGTCAGCACCGCTGGACTCCCACTGCCAGGCCTCGTCCGCACCGTATGCCTTGGAGATGACGGTGACCTTGTCGGCGACCATGAAGGCGGAGTAGAAGCCCACGCCGAACTGACCGATGATGTCGATGTTCTCGTCCTTGTTGTCCTTCTTGAAGTCCAGAGAACCGGAGTGGGCGATGGTGCCCAGGTTCTGCTCCAGCTCTTCTTTGGTCATGCCGATGCCGTTATCGGAGACAGTCAGCAGGCGATTGTCCTTATCGCGGGTGAGCAGGATGCGGAAATCGCCCTTGTTCATGCCCACGGAAGGATCGGTCAGGCTCTTATAATAAAGTTTGTCGATGGCATCCGAAGCGTTGGAGATTAGCTCACGCAGGAAGATCTCCTTGTTGGTGTAGATGGAGTTGATCATCATGTCCATCAGTTTTTTGCTTTCAGCCTGAAATTCTTTCTTCGCCATAATACAAAACCTCTTTTGTACAGTATTCAGATCCGGCCCCTCGCAAAAGGAGCGGCAATGCAGAAGAAGCAGCCGATACTGCATCTTCTTAGCACTCATATCTTTCGAGTGCTAATATACACCGATGCGGGTCAAAAATCAAGGGGTTTCATAAAAAGTTCAGAAATGAACTGGAACAAAATGCCTTTTGTGCGTTGCTACAAAAAATTCATAAAGAAATAGTTGACCTTTCACAATTTTTAGCGTATACTGGTCAGCGGAAACAAACGAGGAAAGAGGAATATGTTATGGCAATGAAGCCGGAGATCTCCGTGAAGAACCTGCTGATGCAGGCATTCCTGACGGGCTGGGAACGCTCGGACAAGAGCATTTCGCAGGATGAATACTTACAGAGCGCCATTCAGGTCATCGAAGTGCTGCAGGTGGAACCTGAAAATGTCTACGCCGAGGAGGGCCTGGGCCTGACCGATGGCGATGAGGTGGATCATCTGGACGACCTGCTGCGGGCGGACGGCCAGTGGCTGTATTACGGCGTGGAGGAGGAGAACTTCTTCCTCATCCAGTGGTACCCGGACAAGGCTTCTGCCGAGGCCAAGCTGGCCGAGCTGGAAGCACTGGGCGACGGCAGGCAGTATCTGGTGGACCTGAGCCTGACCCGCGAAAATCCTTCGGCCGCTGAGAACTTCGGCAGCTCCAACCCGGTTCAGCTGCGGAGCTGAGCTGAGCGTTTCTGACAAAAAGAAAGGGAATTTTCCATGCAGCTTTCACAAACGGAACGGGAGCGCCTGTCCGCTATTCTGGAACAGTACGACCATCACCCCAAGGTGCAGGAAATGCGTGAGTTTATCCAGCACGGTGATGTGACCACCTACCAGCACTGCAAGAATGTGGTCGTGGTCAGCTGCTGGATCAACCACCGCTTCCATTTGGGAGCCGATGAGACCACGCTGGCCGTGGGGGCCTTCCTCCACGATTTCTATCTCTATGACTGGCACAAGCAGGGCTCTTTCCACGGCCTGCGGCATCTGTTTGAGATGCACGGCTTTTCCCACCCGGGGTCTGCCTGTGTGAACGCACAGCGGGTGTTCGGCATTACCAAAAAGGAGCAGAACGTCATTGCAAGCCACATGTGGCCCCTGACCTTCCGCCATATCCCGACCTGCCGCGAGGCGGTCATCGTCTGTCTGGCGGACAAATACTGCGCCATTGTGGAGAGCATGTTCCGCCGCACAAGGGTGGGCGCTGACGAAGAAGAGTGGTAAAGAAGCCGCCGCACTGTTCACATGAAAGAAAGCAAAAGACCAGAGTTGTAACGCCTTTTGGCGAAACAACTCTGGTCTTTTTTGCTGGGGCTTGTGCAACAGCCTCTTTGAAAAAGTGATCTTATTCTGCTCTCAGAGCCTTGACAGGGTCAGAGCGGGAAGCGGTTTTGGCAGGGATGAAGCCGCCCAGAATGGTCAGCACAGTTGCCAGCGCAACCAGCACCACAGCGGCCTTCCAGGGCAGAACGGCCACTACGCTGGTGCCGACGGCGATCTTCTGGATGAGCATGTTGCCCGGAATGAGCAGCAGTCTGCTGAGGCCGATGCCCATGAGGCCCGAGCACAGGCCGATGATGAAGGTCTCGGCGTTGAACACCTCGGAGATGTTCCGCTTGGAAGCACCGATGGCACGCAGGATGCCGATCTCCTTGCGGCGCTCCAGCACGCTGATATAGGTGATGATGCCGATCATAATGGAGGAGACCACCAGCGAGATGGAGACAAAGGCCACCAGCATGTTGGAGATCATGTTGATGATCCTGGTCACGGAGGTCATCAGGGTGCCCACCACATCAGTGTACTGGATCACCTTGTCTTCCGCGCCCTGCTCACGCATGGCGGCATTGTAGCTGTCCAGCACATTGAGGACCTTAGCCTTTTGCTCGAAGTCCAGCGGATAGATGTTGATCTGGCTGGGATCGTCCTCGCTGGCATAACCAAAGGCCTGCAGGTTGCTTTCATAGGTGGCGCTGGTGGACATCATTTTCGACTTCATCAGCTCCGCCAGATCGTCCTCGGTCATGTTGAACCGGATGGCATTCCGGAACGCATCTGCGTCGATCTTCAGCGCGCTTTCCATCTGGCTGCCCAGAGAGGAGAAGCGCTCGGTCATCTGGCTCTGCAGGTTCGTGCTGATCTGGCCCATGGCCTGCTCCATGGCAGCGCCCAGCTGGGCCTGCAATTCGGCGGCGATCTGTTCCGAGAAGTTTGCCATCACGCTGCCCATGACCTGCTGCATGGCGGCAGTAAACTGCTCCTGCAGGGCAGCGGTATCGATGAGGCTGCCCATGGAATCCTTCATCAGCTGCTGGAACTGGTCGCTGGCGAGATACTGGTCAAAACCGATCTTGTCCAGCCCCAGAATGCCGTTGCCGATGATGTAATCCTTGTAGCCGGTCATCACCTTCTGGGCCAGCTGCTGCATTTTGTCGGCGGGGATGGAAATGTCCATGTTGGCGAACACGTCCGTCAGGGCGCTCATGTCGATGTCGGGCGTTTCGGTCAGATCAAATTGGAAGCTGTCCGGGTCAATGAGGGAGGAAAAATCTACGGAACCATCACTCAGGTCGAACGCGCCGCTCAGGTCAAGATCCAGCTTGCCGGGGTCGAACTGGAAGGCGCTCTCGAGCTGGTCGGTGTCAATGGAGAAGAGGGAAGCCATGTCCACGGCAGCGGTCTGCCCGGTGCCGAAGGGCTCACCGTTCAGCACATTGGTCTGCGGGTCGGCGAGCTGGTCCTGCACCAGCCTGCTCTGGGCGGCGGTGTCCATGACGTGCCGGGTCAGGGAGGCGGGATAGGCGATGCCGGAAGAAAGCATGGCGGCGGAGGCGTTTTCCCTGGGCTGCACCACGCCCACGATGGTCATGGTCTCGCTGTTGGCCACAAGCTCCTGCAGGAAGGCCTTGTCGTCCGATTTGTCCACCCAGGTGCTGTGGGCATCGTCGTACTGGTAGCGGTCGGCCGCGTTGACCAGCTTGAAGGTGCGGCCCAGAAAATCGCTGTACCGGTAGGTCTTGAAATCTTCGGGCACATCCACATTCTGGTTCTGGGCGAACTGCTGGATCATCTTGTCCAGCTCGGCGTTGTCCCGCAGGCCCAGCGCGTAGAGGGCATAATCGGTGATGGAACCATCCGCACCCAGCACGGCAACGCATTCGTTGTAGCTTTCGGGCCAGCGGCCTGCCTTGACCTCGTACTGGGAATGATACAGTGCATCGCTGGCGGGCAGCTGGTAGAACACGCTGGTGTTCATCATGCTGGCCATCATGTTGTTGGTCGAGCTGGTGGAGCTGATGCCCAGAGCGGAAAGGGAGGAATCCGGGTTCACCTGCCGGATGCTGCCGTCCGGGTCCTGGCGGTAGATCTGGGGCTGGACATTATAGGAATACTCCACCGAGGAAACGCTCTCCCCGATGCTGCAGGCATCGCTCTCGAGGTAGGCTTTCAGGCTCTTCAGGTCGTTGGAGGTGATGCCGGAAACCATCTGGGTCACGAGCTGGCGCACCGGCACCATCCCTTTGCCGAGGTCGGGGGCGGCGGGCTGGCCGGGCAGGTCGGCGGACAGCAGGCTGGTCAGATCCATGCCGCTGCGCAGGATCTGCACCGGGTACTCGGAAAGGGTGTCCCGCTCCATATCGGCGATATACTGGTTGACACCGGTGGACAGGGAAATGATCAGCGCAATGCCGATGATGCCGATAGAGCCTGCAAAGGCCGTGAGCAGGGTGCGGGTCTTTTTGGTCCAGAGGTTGTTGAAGCTCAGGGTCAGCGAGGTCCACCACGACATGGAGGAGTGGCCCATGTTCTTGTGAACGGCAGGGGCAAGCTGAGCGGTGTCAGGTTTGTAGGGGGCGGTGTCGGAGCGGATGACACCATCCTTCAGGTTCACGATGCGGGTGGCGTACTGTTGGGCCAGCTCCGGGTTGTGGGTGACCATGACCACCAGCCGGTCCTTTGCCACCTCCTTGAGCAGCTCCATGACCTGGATGCTGGTCTCGCTGTCCAACGCGCCGGTGGGCTCGTCCGCCAGCAGGATATCCGGGTTGTTGACCAGCGCACGGGCAATGGCAACGCGCTGCATCTGGCCGCCGGACATCTCGCTGGGGTGCTTGTGCAGCTGATTGCCCAGCCCGACCTTCTGCAGCGCCTCGGTGGCGCGGCGCTTGCGCTCTGCGCCCGAGATGCCGGAAATGGTCAGGGCCAGCTCCACGTTGGCCAGAACGGTCTGATGGGGGATCAGGTTGTAGCTCTGGAACACAAAGCCGATGGTGTGGTTGCGGTAGGAGTCCCAATCGCGGTCGGTGTACTTTTTGGTGGAGATCCCGTTGATGACAAGGTCACCGCTGTCGTACCGGTCCAGCCCGCCGATGATGTTCAGCAGGGTGGTCTTACCGGAGCCGGAGGGGCCCAGGATGGCGACAAATTCGCTGTCGCGCAGATTCAGGCTGACATCATTCAGTGCGGTCTGTACAAGGTCACCGGTCTTGTATTCCTTGCGGATCTTTTTCAGTTGTAGCATAGGCAGGCCTTTCTTATGCGTGCCCGGCGGCGTGTGGGAAATGCCGGGCAAAAAACAAAATAACGTAGATATAGTATCAGATGAATGTGAACAAACCATTGCTTTTCGGGAAAGATGGTGTTATGCTGAAGAAGGTGAAAGAAACAAAAATCGACACTTTATGACGTAAATTACCAGAAATCAAGACGCAAAAAGCCGCCATTCCTGCACGGTTCGACGCATAGTGACGTTTTTTCGGGGATTGAATCTTTCCGCAGGGCCTTATAAAATAGTATCGTACAGTACGCACGGAAGAAAAGTGCGGCAATTTTAAGGCAAAGGGGAAGGTTGGATTGACGGAACGACTCGTTTCAAAGCTGCATGTCGCGCTTTTGAGCTACGACGAGCGGGAGATCCGCGTCCGGAAAAATTATCTGGAGGAGCAGAATCCTGCGATCTGCTGTGTCTGCTTCCACAGCGGCGAGGAGCTGCTGCGGGAGCTGCGCCAGCAGCGCAGTGTGGATATCGTGGTGCTTTCGAGCCAGCTGGAGGATATGGACGGGTATGAGTTCCTCAAGCGGCTCAACAGCCTGCATAACCGCCCGCTGCTGCTGTTGCAGGGGGATGACTGGTACAGCGATGCCACGGCATCGTTCCTGCGGCCGGACGGCAGGCAGTACCTGCCGGAGCGCAGCAGCCTGCTGGATCTGCTGCTGGATCTGCGCAGCTCTACGGACATCGGCATCTTCTGGGTGCTGCCGTTCTGCAAGCAGCTTTATGCGGAGTGGGGCATCCAGCAGCCGGATGTGAACTGTGAATATCTGACCACCGCGCTGCAGGTCGTATGCGGCACGGAGCGGAAGCTGGCCGTGCGCAAGGAGATCCTGCAGACTGTGGCCGAGGAACACCACACCACAGTTGCCGCCGTGGACTGCGGGATACGCCGCCTGATCGACGGGGTGGAAAAATACAACACCGAAGCCTGGCAGAAATTCAAGCAGGATTACGGCCTGATGGGGCATAGCGTTACCCTGGGCAAGCTGATCTATGCGGGCCGCCAAAAATTGATCGACAGCGGAACGCAGGGACGGAAGGCCGGACGATGAGAAAAAAGAGAGAGAACGGAATGGCAAAAGAGAGCGGGATGGGGGATTTCCCCCGCAAACAATTTGAGAGCGTGCTGCTGCACTCCCTGCGCATCATGGACCAGAACCGGGAATACCTGCAGATGCATCTGGCCCGGACCGGAGACGAAAGGACCCGGCAGGCGCTGGAGGATATGGGGCAGGAGAGCATCCGCCTGGAGCGCACCCTGCGGGAGATGATGGGCCTGCTGGAAGTGGAGATGAACGACAAGCCGTCCATGAAGCCGGTAGACCTGTGCTGGATCCTGATGGAGGCCGCCCAGATAGCCCCGGAGATCGAGAAGCAGCTGGGCATCCGGCTGACCGTGGATCACAGCCCGTTCCGGCGCTGCTATGTCAAGGCGGATGCCCAGGAGGCCGAGCAGCTGCTGTTTCATCTGCTTTCCAATGCCCTGCGGGCCGTAAGCCCCGGCGGGCAGATCAAGATCCGGCTCACCCGGGACGACGAGGATCTGTACCTGATCGTGGAGGACGACGGCTGCGGCCTGCCCACCGGTGAAAACTGGATGGAGAACCGCCGCCGGTTCCTGGGCGGTGTGCAGGCAGGGCTGCTGCTCTGCCGCCGCTACTGCGCCCACATGGGGTGGGTGCTTTCCCTCACGCCGCGCGGTGCCGGAAGCGGCACCCGGGCAGAGGTGCGCATCCCGCTGGCCGGAACGATGTTTCCCATTGAGGGCAGTGTGGAACTGCACACCATCCATCCGGCACTCACCACAGCTGATGGCCTGCGCTGGCAGATCCTGCGGGAGCTTGCTCTGTTGTCCGATAAAATGGAATGATATGATATTCAGCGCCCTGCTCCGGGCTTTTCCGGGGCAGGGCGTTTTTGTGTAAAAATCACTCTGAGTAAAGAATCTTAACCGGAATGTAGAAAAACAGGGGAGCTGTATTCGTGAATTTAACAAAATGTTTAACTTTTTGAGCGGAAAATACTATTTTTTGCGTGTAAAATATGATGACTGGATTGATTGTATCCCGATTTTTGAGTATAATACAACTGTATTTTTATATTGTTCCTCAGGAGGAAAAGCAAGTGAGAGTAGGTCTTGACATCGGAAGCACCACCATCAAGTGCGCGGTGCTGGACGAACATGATGCGCTGATTTATTCAACATACGAGCGTCATTACAGCCATATTCTGGAAAAGGCGCAGGAGCTGCTGCGCCGTATCGATGCAGAGCACCTGCACGGAAACAAGGCACTGCTGAGCATCTCCGGTTCTGCCGGCATGGGTCTGGCCGACAGCTGCGGCGTGCCCTTTGTGCAGGAGGTGTTCTCCACCCGTGTGGCAGTCAAGCGGTTTGTGCCCGCCACCGACTGCGTGATCGAGCTGGGCGGCGAGGACGCAAAGATCCTGTTCCTGACCAACGGTACCGAGGTCCGCATGAACGGCAGTTGTGCCGGCGGCACCGGTGCCTTTATTGACCAGATGGCCACCCTGCTGAAGATGAGTGCCGACGAGATGAACAAGGCCGCGGAAAAGGCCGAGCGCACCTATACCATCGCGTCCCGCTGCGGCGTGTTTGCCAAAAGTGACGTGCAGCCCCTCATCAATCAGGGCGCGCGCACGGAGGATATCGCCGCCAGCATCTACAAGGCGGTGGTCAACCAGACCATTGCCGGTCTGGCACAGGGCCGCCCCATCAAGGGCAATATCCTGTATCTGGGCGGGCCGCTGACCTTCAGCAGCGTGCTGCGCAAGAGCTTTGATGAGGCGCTGGGGGTCACCGGAACCTGCCCCGAGAACAGCCTGCTCTATGTGGCACTGGGTGCCGCCCTCTATGCGGACAAGGAGTTCGACCTCTCCGCAGTGGCCGACGCGCTGGACCAGTACGCCGCCACCGCTACTTATGCCAGTGAGCCTCCGCTCTTTGCCAACAAGCAGGAGTACGAGGAATTCCATGCCCGGCACATGTCCCACAGTGTGCCTCATGTGCCCTTCAGCGCCCAGTGCGGCCCGGTGCATATCGGCATCGACTCCGGCTCCACCACCGTCAAGCTGGTGGTGGTGGACGAGAAGAGCCAGATCCTGTACACCAATTACCAGCCCAACCTTGGCAACCCGCTGCCCCTGATCCGGGAACAGCTGATCAAGATCTACCGGGAACACCCCGGCCTGCAGGTGGCCAGCGTGACCACCACCGGCTACGGTGAGGAACTGGTCAAGAACGCCTTCCGCTGTGATTATGGTCTGGTGGAAACGGTGGCTCATTTCACCGCAGCCAAATACTTTATGCCCGATGTGGATTTCATCATCGATATCGGCGGTCAGGACATGAAGTGCTTCAAGATCGAGGATGGTGCCATCAGCAACATCTTCCTGAACGAGGCCTGCTCCTCCGGCTGCGGCAGCTTTTTGCAGACCTTTGCTCAGGCATTGGGCTATGATGTCAAGAAGTTCGCCGCTCTCGGCCTGTTCGCAGACCGCCCCGTGGATCTGGGCAGCCGCTGTACCGTGTTTATGAACAGCTCGGTCAAGCAGGCCCAGAAGGACGGTGCTTCCATCGAGAACATTTCCGCCGGTCTGTCCATCAGTGTGGTCAAGAACGCGCTGTACAAGGTCATCCGCGCATCCAGCCCTGAGGAGCTGGGCCGCAAGATCGTGGTGCAGGGCGGTACTTTCTACAATGAAGCTGTTCTCCGCGCCTTTGAAAAAGAGATGGGCGTGGAGGTCATCCGCCCCGACATCGCGGGCCTGATGGGTGCTTACGGCGCGGCCCTGTTCGGCCTGCGCCAGAGCCATAAGAACCACCAGGAGACCTCCGCCATGATGAATCTGGCCGAGTTGGAAGCCTTCGACCAGAAGGTGGTCAGCGTCAAGTGCGGCGGCTGCGGCAACCACTGCCAGCTCACCATCAACACTTTTGCCGATGGCCGCAAGTTCATCTCCGGCAACCGCTGCGATAAGCCCGTGACCGGTAAGAGCGAGGACGACAGCCTGAATCTGTACGCCTACAAGCAGCAGCTGCTGGCCGGTTACAAGCCCGTGCCCGGCAAGCGCGGCTCCATTGGCATTCCGCTCTGCCTGAATATGTACGAGCTGCTGCCCTTCTGGTACACCTTCTGGACCAGGCTGGGCTTTGCCGTGCACACCAGCCCGGTGTCCAGCCGGGGGCTGTATCTGGCCGGTCAGGCCACCATCCCCAGCGATACCGCCTGCTTCCCGGCCAAGCTGAGCCACGGCCACATCAAGGCCCTGAGCCAGATGCACCTGGATGCCATCTTCTACCCCTGCCTGACTTACAACGTTGACGAAGGACTGGGCGACAACCACTATAACTGCCCGGTGGTGGCCTATTACCCTGAAGTTCTGGCAGGCAACTGCCCCGAGCTGGAGGGCCAGAAGTTTATCTATGACTATGTGGGCATCCACCGCCCCAAGGACTTTGTCCGCAAGATGGCAAAGGAAGTCCTGCCCAAATACTTCGGCGGCATTTCCGAAAAGGAAGTGCAGGCCGCTGCCGATGCTGCCTACGCCGAGCACGAGGCCCACATGGCCCAGATCCGGGTCAAGGGCAGCGAGATCATTGATGAGGCACGCCGTCAGGGCAAGCGCATCATCGTGCTGGCTGGCCGCCCCTACCACGTTGACCCTGAGATCAACCATGGCATCGACCACCTCATCACCCGCCACGGCGCGGCTGTTGTCACCGAGGACAGCATCTCCAACCGGGTGGAAAAGTTCCCCACCAGTGTGCTGAACCAGTGGACCTACCACAGCCGCCTGTATGCGGCGGCCAAGTACTGCACCACCCAGAAGGATATGGATCTGGTGCAGCTGGTCTCCTTTGGCTGCGGCGTGGATGCCATTACCACCGATGAGACCCGCGAGATCCTGCAGGCAGGCAGCAAGCTCTACACCCAGCTCAAGATCGATGAGATCACCAATCTGGGTGCGGTCAACATCCGTCTGCGCAGCCTGTTCGCCGCTCTGGAGGAGCGCGACGAGGCGGCAGAGGAAAAGGCCGCCCCCAAGGCAGAAGCCTGATACATAGGAGGAACCTATGGAATACAATTATCCCAAATTTACCCCGGAGATGAAGCAGACCCACACCATCCTCATCCCCAACATGGCCATTACTCAGTTCCGGCTGCTGGAATACGCCCTGCGCTACGACGGCTACAAGTGCGAGATCCTGGGCAACTGCGGCAGCGCCGTGGCACAGCTGGGCCTGAAATACGTCCACAACGACACCTGCTATCCGGCCCTGCTGGTCATCGGCCAGTTTCTGGACGCCCTGAACAGCGGCAAGTATGACCTGGATCACACGGCCCTGCTCATCACCCAGACCGGCGGCGGCTGCCGTGCTTCCAACTACATCCACCTGCTCCGCAAGGCTCTGGTCAAGGCGGGCTATCCCCAGATCCCCGTTGCCAGCCTGAACTTCTCCGGTCTGGAAAAAGACAGCGGCTTCCAGATGACCCTGCCGCTGGCCCGCCGCGCGCTGGCCTGCATTTTCTACGGCGATATGCTCTGTGCCCTGCGCAATCAGGTGGCCCCTTACGAGAACGAAAAGGGAGCCGCTGACCGGATGGTCGATCTGTGGGTCGAGCGTCTGGGACGCGTTCTGCTGGCCGGCAAGGGCTTTACTGCCCGGGAAATGAAGCACACCTTCCCGCTCATTGCAAAGGATTTTGCGGCCATCCCCGTGACCCGGGTGCCCAAGGTCAAGGTGGGCGTAGTCGGCGAGATCTACGTTAAATACAGCCCCCTGGGCAACAACGACCTGCAGAAGTTCCTGGAGAGCCAGGACTGTGAGGTGAACTTCCCGGGCCTGATGGGCTTTGTGCAGTACTGCATCTTCAATATGGGCGAGGATCATGTCCTCTACGGCGGCAAGCTGGCCGTCAAGATGGGCACGGATCAATTGCTCAACTGGCTGGACAGCGTGGAGCGTGCCATGCTCAAGGCCACAGCCGATGCCGGGTTCTACGCCCCCGGCCCCTTCAAGGAGCTGGTGGAAAAGCCCCACGGCATCATTTCGCTGGGGGCCAAGATGGGCGAGGGCTGGCTGCTGACCGCCGAGATGATCGAGCTGGTGCAGGGCGGCTACGGCAACATCGTCTGTGCCCAGCCCTTCGGCTGCCTGCCCAACCATATCGTGGGCAAGGGCATGGTGAACAAGATCCGCGCCCTGTATCCCAGCGCCAACATCACCCCCATCGATTACGACCCCAGCGCCACCCGGGTCAACCAGGAAAACCGCATCAAGCTGATGCTGGCAGTCGCCAAGGAGCGCCTGAACGCCCCGGCGCAGGCTGCCCCCCTGACGGCAGAAGAGATCGCCGGTGGGGCTCCCCGGGTCGAGACCACGGTATAATTCTTTCTAAACAGCAACACTCCCCTTCGGGCAGGACCGTGTGCCGCACGGCTCCACCCGAAGGGGAGTGTTTTTTGTCTCAACTGCAGAGATACCGCCGCTCGAACTCCTCAGCCGGGATGGCCTTGGAGAACCAGAAGCCCTGCGCGCCGTCGCAGTCCAGCGAGCGGAGGAGCTGCACCTGCTCCTCGGTCTCGATGCCCTCGCAGATGACGTTGTAGCCCAGCCGTTTGACCAGATGTACGATCTCCCGCAGAAAATCGGTGCCCCGCGCGTTGGAACTGCACCGGGTCAGAAAGAGCTTGTCCAGTTTGATGGTGTTCACGGGGATATCCACCATGTTGTTCAGCAGGGAACCGCCCGCGCCGAAATCGTCCAGCGAGGTCTGCATTCCATCGCTCTGGAAGGAGGAAAGCAGGCGCTTCACCCGGTCGTACTCCGAGACCATCGCAGTCTCGGTCAGTTCGATCTCCAGCATCCGGGCGCTGATGTTGTGCTTTTCCAGAATCTCGCTGTACTCCTGGGTGGGGGCATCCTCCCGGGCCAGTACCGCCGAGACGTTCACCGCAATGGGCAGCAGCCGATGTCCGGCCTGTGCATTGCGCTGCAGGAACCGGGCCACCTGCTCGAAGATGTACAGATCCAACTCCACGATGTGGCCCGTGGATTCCAGAATGGGAATGAACTGGTCGGGGTAGACCACGGTGCCGTCCGGCTTGATCCAGCGGGTCAGCTCGAACAGTTCAAAGGCGGTGGAGATCAGGTCGTTGTGCAGGTAGCGTGCATCGATATCGGCTGTTTCTGGGGCGGCAGGAACAGCCTGGGCATAGCGCCGCAGATTATCGCAGAACACATACTGGTTGCGGCCGTTCTGCTTGGCCTGATACAGGGCCCAGTCCGCGTTTTCGAACAGCTGGTCAAAGGAATAGCCCGCTGTGTTTTCAGGCAGGAAGCAGGCACCGATGCTGCAGGTCATCTGGTAATCGTTTTCCCAGAACTTCACCTGCTGCACGGATTCCGAAAGCTGGCGGGTCTTCTGAAGCAGGGTGGTGTTGGGAATATCCTTCAGAAACACCACGAATTCATCGCCGCCGAACCGCACCAGAATGTCGCTGGAGCGGAACAGGGTGCGCAGCATCCGGGCAAACTCCTGCAGGACCTTGTCGCCGAACAGATGCCCGTAGCGGTCGTTGACATTCTTGAAAAAATCAAGGTCGATGACCAGCATTCCGCAGGAGGCATAGGGATCTTTGGCCTGCAGATAGCGGTCAATGAGCTCCTTGCCGGTGCGGTTGTTATACAGCTGGGTCAGGGAATCGTGGCGGGCCTGCTCCAGCAGCTCCTGGGTCTGATTCTTCTGGTCGGTGATGTCCTTAGCGTAGCCCACATAGAGTGTGCCGCGGGCGGGGTCTTCGACTGGGCGGGCATCCACCTCCCGGGAATAATACACCCCATCCGGCGAGACAAAGCGCATCTCCAGCGGGCCGAACAGCTCACCGGTGAGCAGGGCGCGCATCTTCCAGCGGTCCTCCGCGAAGATCGTGGCGTGCTCCGGCTTCTCGGAGCCAAGGTAGGCATCCAGCGTTTCCAGCGTGCGGCTCCGGGTATCGTAGACCCGCAGCTGATCCAAACGGGGGTCATATTCCAACAGAAAAAACTACCGATGCACAAGAAACTGCATCAGCAGGGGATTGTTGATGATCGAATCGATAAACCGAACAGGGACATCCATGGACGACTCCCCACTTTCCACTTTTTAACCAGTATAACAAAATATGGAAGATGCATCAAGGCAAAACACAAAAGTTTCATGGAAAGTGAAAGAAATTTTACCGAAAGTTCTGTCGGGAACGGTTTCGGTGTTCCCGCTCAGGCCGGAACGCCCCACAGCTCGATCGTGGCACCGGCGGCAAGCCGGACGTTGGTGTCCACGGTCAGGGTCAGCCTGCCGAGCTTCTGGCTGGCATCCACATTCTGGCCGCTGCTTCCGGCAGGCAGAACGACCGAAGGCGGTGCACCCGTGGTGCCGGATGCGGCAAAACAGAGATACTGCCCGAAGCAGGGAAGTGCCTGAAAGCTGGCAAAGGTGCGGGTGGGCGGGCTGGACATCGAGCTGCTGGCAGCACAGGGGGCAGAAGCACTGAGCAGCTGGGTACCATCGCTGGTGCTGCAAACCCAGTGCAGCGTGCCCTTGGATTGGCTGCTGCCTGCCTGAAACAGCACCTTCAGCGCCTGCAGTTCGGTGGGAAAGGTGCGCTCAAAGCTGGCAGTGGCGGCGTTCAGGGACACCTTTTCCAGCAGCTCCCACTGGCCGGGATCGCTGGGGTCACCCTTGGGGCCTTGGGGGCCAGGTTCTCCCTGCGGGCCTTGCGGGCCGGGCTCTCCTTTGGGGCCGGTGGGTCCTGCGGCACCGGGCTCTCCCTGCGGTCCGGGTTCCCCCTTTTCGCCCCGGAATGCACCGCTTTCCACAGCGGTTTTCAGCCGTTCCAGCAGGGCCTGCCAGGCGGGCGTGCCGGGCTGGGGCAGGGTGCTGTCCTCCGTGCCGGAATTTTCGGCCACGCAGTAGCACACGTCCGCGCTGGTCAGGGTGCGGGTGCCATCGGTGCCCTCAAAGGTGATGCGCCCCTCCCCGGGCACAGCCGTGATGAGGGCGGGCACCTCCACAAGGCCGTCTGCCACCAGCGTGGAGGGGGCAGCGTTCCCGCCCGGCAGGTGCCAGAAGGCCCGCAGGGTCATGCCCTGCCACTCGCCGTCGGCTTCCACCCGCAGGGCGTAGATGCCCCGGTTTTTGGTGTAGCCGAAGCGGAGCAGGCCGTCGTACCCCTGCAAAGCAGCCCCGCCGCCCGAGGATAAATGGATCTGACGTTCGATCATACAGTTTCACTCCTTTTGTCGTGGTTTTCGCGTTCAAAAAGCTTGACTTTGGTTAGAGTTTCCGGTAAGATTGTGAAAAGACCGCAGAAGGTTTGGTGGATAAAATCTAACCAAAATCAGCTTGTGAGGCTATAATATCTGATTAAATTCAGAAAGTCAAGGGAAAATCTGAATCCGGTTAGAAAACTGGCGTTCTGCACAAGAAGGAGTGCAAAATTTGTGTTTTATGACTGCTACACGGCCCTGTGTCAGGCCAGAGGCATCAGCCGCAGCCGGGCAGCGCAGGAGATGGGCTTGAGCAACTCCACAGTGACCAAATGGAAAAACACCGGAGCGACCCCCTCGGGCGAGACGCTGGCCAGAGTATCTGCCTATTTTGGCGTGCCGGTGGGGGAACTGCTGGGCGAAGCCGTCCCGTCGGTGCAGGAGGAGCGGAAGCTGCCCGAAGGGGCTGTCCCGTTCGATCCCGCCCTCACGGCTCCGCTGCTAGGCACGGTGCGTGCAGGCCTGCCCATGTATGCGGAAGAAAACATTGAGGGCTACATCCCCATCACCCGGAAGGACGGGGCACGGTACTTCTGGCTCCGTGTCCGGGGCGACAGCATGAACGCCGTGGGCATTTCGGAAAACGATGAGATCCTGGTGCGGGAGCAGCCGGAGGTGGAAAACGGCCAGCTTGCCGTGGTGATGGTCAACGGCGATGAAGCCACCGTGAAATATTTCCGTCAGGAGGGGAGCCTTGTGGTCCTGACCCCCAAAAGCTTCAACCCCGTGCACCAGCCCCAGATCTATGATCTGAAACGGGTGCAGGTGCGGGTGGTCGGCCTTGTGGTGGAGTGCCGCAAGGTGTTCTGAAAAAAAGAAGATGGCCCCTGCGGGGCAGAATAGGAGACTCGCTATGAAATGGAGGTCCGTTCTGTGCACAGCGCTGTTTTTGTGCGGTACCGTGCTGCTTTCTGCCTGCGGCGGGGGAGAGATGCCCGCGCCTGCGGAACCGCCCGCTTCCAGTGAGGTACCGGCTCCCTCTCAGCCGGAGGAAGTGCCCGCCCCCTCGGAATCGGCTTCTTCCAGTGAACCGGAGCCACTTCCGGAACCGGAACCGCCCAAACCGTGGGATGGTATGGTCGTTCCGACTGGTTGTAAGGCGGAGTGGTCAGAGCAACAGGGAAAAATCGTTTTAACTCACTATGAGTATAAAGATGGTGTGAATTTGCACCTTCCAACGGGAAGGGCATATAGCATTGGCTCCAATTGCTTTAAAAATGATTGGAAGCTCAAGTCTGTTGTAATTCCGGAGGATGTAATCGAGATTCGGCAATCTGCGTTTCAGGAGTCTGGATTGTTACAGGTTACTGTACCGATGAATGTCAGGGTGCTTGGAAATGATGTGTTTGCAGACTGTCATTATCTGACACAGGCAGAGATTGAAGGTACAGAAAAGACAGGAGAAAGGGTATTTGCACGCTGTGAATCTCTGCAAAAAGTGAAACTCGGCTATGGAGTGATACGAATAGAAGAAGGCGCTTTTGAGCATACGGGGCTGGTAGAGATTGAATTGCCGACGACATTGGGACAGATTGATAAGCTGGCTTTTAGTTATTGTAAATTGAAGGAGATTATTTATGATGGAGATTGGGAGGCAAAACGATCAGAGTTAGAGAACAACAAAAACATCGGGAAAGAAAATGACCTGTTGCTTGCTGCAAAGCAAAAATAAGCAACTGAACCAAACGCCGTCTCTTGTGCAAAAAGGCAAGAGACGGCGTTTTTGCGTGGAAAAGCAGAAGTGAAAAATCAGCGATGAATAGCTTGTTTATCAATTTGACCGGAATTTGTGCAACAAAAAACCTATAAACCTATTGACATTCTGGGAAAATGGGTATATCATACGGCCAACGGAAACAAACATCCGCAAGATCAGGAGAAAAGGAGGGGAACAGACATGGACTGGAATGTGATGGCGCAATATCTGCCGCAGTATGAAAAAGCGGCCTGGCTCACCCTGCGTCTGGGCGTGGCCGGTATCTTCTGGGCCATCCTTGTGGGCCTTGTCTGCGCCGTGCTCCAGTACGAAAAAGTGCCGGTGCTGCGCCGTATCGTGGGCGCTTATATCCGGCTCAGCCGGAACACGCCGCTGCTGGTCCAGCTGTTCTTTCTTTATTACGGCCTGCCCAAGATCGGCATCAAGACCAACGCCGAGCTCTGCGGCATTGCGGGGCTTGCCTTTCTGGGCGGCAGCTACATGGCCGAGGCCTTCCGCAGCGGGCTGGAAGCCATTGAACCCATCCAGACAGAAAGTGCCCTGAGCCTTGGCATGAGACGGCGGCGGTCATTGTGTTCGTGCTCTGGGGCACGGCCGAGATGAGCGACCTCGTCCGCGGTGCCCTCATCGCCATCCCGAAGCATCAGTACGAGAGCAGCGAGGCGCTGGGCATGAGCCGGGTGCAGACCTATTGGTACATCATCATCCCCCAGACGGTGCGGCGGCTCATCCCGCTGTCCATCAACCTCATCACCCGCATGATCAAGACCACCAGCCTGGTGTTGATGATCGGTGTGGTGGAGGTGCTCAAGGTGGCCCAGCAGATCATTGAGGCCAACCGCACCGCCAGCCCCAACGCGGCGTTTGGCATCTACCTCACCGTGTTTATCCTGTATTTTCTGGCCTGCTGGCCGGTTACCTCGAAAAGAAATGGAAGTGACTGTTATGGCAGAGCCGATCCTGACTGTAGACCATCTGGTAAAAAGCTACGATGGCAAGACCAATGTTCTGGATAATGTCAGCTTTGCCGTCAAGCCCGGTGAGGTCATCGTTGTGGTGGGGCCTTCCGGCTGCGGCAAAAGCACCCTGCTGCGCTGTCTGAACGGTCTGGAGCCGGTGCAGGCGGGCCGGGTGAAGCTGGGCAGTGAGACGGTCGCCTACGGCGGCAAGAATCTGGCGGCCCTGCGCCAGCGCATCCTCCTCTTCTGCCGCTTCCGGCTCTGCCGCAGCTGCCGGCAGTGACGTGTTCCGCACGCTGGATGAGATCAAGGCAGACGGCACCGTGAACATCGGCGTTTTCTCCGACAAGAACCCGTTCGGCTATGTGGATGAGAACGGCGAGTATCAGGGCTATGATGTCTACTTCGCCCGCCGCCTGGCCGAGGATCTGGGCGTGGAAGCAAACTTCGTCTCCACGGAAGCCGCCAACCGCATTGAGTACCTGCAGACCGGCAAGGTTGATATCATTCTAGCAAACTTCACCGTCACGCCCGAGCGCGCTGAGGAGGTGGACTTTGCACTGCCCTACATGAACGTTGCACTGGGTGTCATCTCTCCCGACAGCAATGTCATCACCAGCCTGGACAACTGGAACGCCGACGATCAGATGATCGTCATTTCCGGCACCACCGCCGAGACCTACCTGACCAAGGAATATCCCGACATTCCCCTGCAGAAGTATGATTCCTATGCAACCGCCAAGAACGCCTTGGAAAACGGCAATGGCGTAGCATGGGCCAACGACAACACCGAGGTCATCGCTTTTGCAAAGCAGAACTCCGGCTACACAGTCGGCATCCCCTCTCTGGGCAGCCAGGATACCATCGCCCCCGCTGTGAGCAAGGGCAACACCACCCTGCTGGACTGGATCAACGATGAGATCAAGAGCCTGGGCGAGGAAAGCTTCTTCCACAAGGATTACGAGGAGACGCTGGTGGATACCTACGGCCTTGACTATGAGGATGAGCTGGTCGTTGAGGGCGGCGAGACCAACGCATGAATCTGAATTTTAAGATGCAGTAATGAGAAACACCCCGTGCAGAAATGTACAGGGTGTTTCTTTTGTGCAAATCTGTGCAACGATGTATTGACAATGTTGCACGATATGAATATAATAAAAGTGACAAAGGAGCGTGAGAGTATGACGACGGTAAGTGTCCGGATGGATGAGAATCTGAAGCGGGATTTTGATGAGATCTGCAATGAACTGGGCCTTTCGATGTCAACAGCCATCACTATGCTGGCCAAGAAGATGACGCGTGAAAAACGCATTCCGTTTGAAGTCTCGATGGATCCCTTTTATAGTGCATCCAATATGGCCGCCCTGAATGACAGCATTGAGGAAATGCGTCAGGGAAAGACTGTAACGAGAACGCTGGAAGAGCTTGAGGCTATGGAACATGAGTAAGATCACCTTCACGGAGCGGGCCTTTGCGGAATATCTGTATTGGCAGTCTCAGGATAAAAAGACGCTGAAACGGATCAACGCATTGCTCAAGGATATTTCGCGCAGCCCGTATGAAGGCATTGGAAAACCGGAAGGGCTGAAAGAAAATCTCAGCGGGTATTGGAGCCGCCGGATCGATGATGTGAACCGGCTGGTCTATCGCATTGAAAATGATCTGATCGAAGTGTATCAGTGCAAGGGACATTACGACGATTGAAGCAAAAAAACGAGGACAGCCAATGGCTGTCCTCGTTTTGCTGTATCTGGGGGATTATACTTCCTCGGTCTCCTCGTCCTCGTCGTCATCTTCGTCGGCGAGAGCTTCTGCATGGATGCGCTGGCGCAGGCGGGTGCGGAACTCCTCGGCGGGGATGCCGCTTTGGTTGGGGGTCAGGTCCGGGGCGGGCTTGCCGTCAGGCAGGTGGGCACCAAAGGCCGGCACAAAGAAGAACTTGCGCACGACAAAGATCAACGCAATGGCACCCACGCTGATGAGGTTGTCCAGAGCCGATTCGTGGCCGACCACCATGTGGCGGGCAATGGCGTAGAGCAGCACTTCCAGGCTGCTGCCGGGGCTGTGCTTGGCCAGCATCTTGATGAACTCCACGCCGATGACAATGTCCAGCGCCCGCTCAAGGAAGCCGCGGATCTCTACATCGTTGCCATCAAACAGCAGGCCCGGCATCCACTTGAGCAGGGGGATGAAGCTGAGCAGCAGGCCGATGAGCACCAGCCCGGACAGCACGATCTCCAGCAGGGTGGCGGCCTGAATGATGTAGCTGCGCAGTGCCTTGCGGCTGCGGCTCTCAACATGGGCGGAGTGCGGGGTGTCGGAAGGATGGGACATGATGCGGCATCTCCTTTGCTCAAGATCGTGAAACGAAAAAAGCTGACAAACTTTTCTTAAGTTTAGCAAAGGATTTGAGCAAAGTCAATGAAATGTGCCGAATTTTCTGGGAATTACTGGACGGCTACATAGCCGGAGTGCTCAATGCAGGAACGGCCTGCATCGGTGGAGAGCCATTCGTAGATCCTACGCTCCGGGCTGTCGGCAGCGGAATCCTGCAGGATGGCGGCATAGAATTCGTTGCATAGCGGGTAGCTCTGGTCGGCGATCGTCTCGTTGGAAGGGGTCACGCCATCCACGGCCAGCAGCCGCAGACCGGGCTTGGAGTACATCTGGTCGATGTAGTAGTAGACCGAGAACCCGATGGCGTTGGCAGAGTTGTTATACTCTGCAATGCTGTCCACCAGCTCACCCATGGCGGTGGGGGCCAGCTCGGTGGGGGCCTCCATCAGCGGGCCGCCCTGGATCAGTAGCTTCTGGAACAGGGTCTGGCTGCCGGAGTCCGCCCGCCGCTGGAAGGCAATGATCTCCTGATCCTTGCCGCCCACATCCTTCCAATTGGTGATCGTTCCGGCGTAGATGTCCTTGAGCTGCTGCCGGGTCAGGCTCTGCACGGGGTTGTCCTCGTTGACGATGAACACCAGCGCGTCCCGGCCAATGGCCTTTTGCTCCAGCGGGTCACCGTCTGCCTTCAGCTCCTCCTTGACGGATTCCGGGGCTTCGTAGGCGATGATGAGCTTGACCGAATCGCCGTAATTGTTGCCGTACAGGCCCAGGTTGCGCCAGGCCTGGGCCGTGGTGTTGGTGGTCACGGCGCTCCGGGCGGTCTCCAGATCCAGCCCGGTGGTGTCGGCCATGATCTGCGCGATCAGTGGGATGCAGGCCGTGCTGCCATCCGTAATGGGGAATTCATCCACGCTCAGGATGGGCTGTGCGGGCATTTCACTGGCGGCAGAAGAGGCAGGGGCCTCAGAATCCGGCTGAGACGGTGCCGCCCCCGAATCAGAGGAGGCAGGCACGGTGTTGCAGGCGGAGAGCAGGGCGGCGGTGGATGCCAGACCCAGACCGGTCAGGAACGCGCGGCGGGAAATTTTGACAGTACGCATGGAAAAACCTCCTTAGAAGAAACCGTTGTCCATTTCATCGTTGCTGGAAGCGAAGATGCTCTCGGCGTAGAGCCACTGGCCGGTCAGGTCCATCCAGCCGCTGTCAAAGCCCTTGACGGCGGCGAACACGCCCTCGGGCAGGCCGTTGACGCTGTTGGCGTAGTACCCGGCACAAGTGCGCAGACCGCTTACCACCACATCGCCGTCGCTGTCCAGAACATCGTAGAGCCAGCTGCTGCCAGGGCCGTTGTAGCAGCCGTAGAAGTAGATGCCGTCCTCAGTGGAGAGCAGGGGCGAGTAGTAGTTGTAGGTCTCATTCAGCTTGGCCGGGTCGAGGGTCTTGTGGATACCGTCCGGCCCGCAGATGTGGATAGCAGCTGCGTCATAGTTGTCATTGTCATCCTGCTGGACCCAGGCCCAGCCGTTCCCCTCGGGGTAAATATGGGCGCGCACCTGATGATCCACCGGGTCGATGGTGGTATCGGTCAGCAGAACACCGGTCTGCAGGTCGAACACCCGCACGGTGCCGTCTACGGCATAGATGGCCAACGTGGCATCATCCGTATTGGCATCGTAGAGATCCTTCTCCTCGCCGGTGAGCAGGTCGTGGAACAGATACCGCCCCGCCATTTCGGGGGTGAAGGCATCCGGTTCCGTGATCGCTACGCCGGGCGCATAGTACCGGATGGGCTGGTCATATTCGCAGAGCACGGCGCTTTGCTCCGTGCTGACCAGATCCACCAGCTGGTATCTGCCGTTGTTGTACAGGCTGACCGTGCCTGCACCGGTGTACTGCTGGTAACCGGTCAGCTCCTCGCCGGTGGTGGGGTTGTACAGGCTGTCGGCACCCGTCGTGCCATCCTCGTTGTAGTGGCTCACCACCAGCCAGTCGGTGGGGGCAGAGCTGTCGCTGCTGCTGGCGTAGAAGTTGGAAAGGGCAGACAGCTCTGCCTGATAGACCACCCCGCCCTGCCGATCCTGCACCTGTACAGCGCAGTAGAGGGGCAGGTCATCGCCCCATTCGTTTTCCTGCACATAGTCTGCCGGGACATTGCAGACTTCAAAGGCCAGATAGCTGCCTGCTGCGCTGCATCCGTAGGCGTTTTCGGGCACAGCCAGCTCCTCGCCCGTGGCAAGATCGATCACCCGGCAATCGCCCTCGGCGTGGTTGTTGCAGGGGGCATAGGCCATCTGTTCCGGTGCGGTCAGAACCAGCAGACTGCCGGTCAGGGCGGCATCGTAGGCACGGTCAAAGGTCAGGATCTCCTTGCCGCTGCGGTCGCACAGGGCGGTTGCCCGCCCGGTGGGGGTGCCGGGGTCCGACCACTGCCGCAGATAGTACCGCACGGTGCCGGTCAGGGTATCCGGCACCAGATACACGGTCTCACTGCTGGCGGCCTGATACAACACGGTATTGCCGCAGAGCACGGTATTGCCGCCGTTGGAGCCGTTGCTGTACAGGATGCGCAGCTTGCCGTCGTCCAGTGAAGCTGCAGCGGGGCCGGGCGCTTCCTCAGCCTGCGCGGGCTTGGAATCGGGCAGGGGCGAGGCCGGAGGCAGCAGGGAGCAGGAGGCCAGCAGCCCTGCCGCGGCAGACAGGCTGAGCACTGCACAGCCGATGCGGAGAACAGAACGTTTCATAAGCGTACCTCACAGGTTTGGCAGAATTTAACTTTCCTATCCTGATTATAATACGAATAAACCGGACGTTCAATTGCAATCGAACGTCCGGTCATGGTTACAGTTTTGTTACAGGGTCAGCTCAGACCTCGGCAGCCTCGGCTTCGTCCATCCGCACCAGCTGACGCAGGAAGGGGAAGAGGAAGGGCACGGTGACAAAGAAGGTCAGCACATCAGCAATGGGCTGGCAGATCTCAACACCCAGCAGCCCAAAAGCCCGGGGCAGGGTGAGGATGAGCGGGATGAAGAACACGCCCTGACGGCAGCAGGCCAGAAAGGTGGCCCGGCCCGATTTGCCGATGGACTGGAACAGCATGTTGCCCGCCACGATCACGGGCTGCAGAAGCATGGCAAAGCACTGGAAGCGGAAGGCGGGCAGGGCCACGGCGGTGACTTCGGGATCATCACGGAAAAGGCGGATGAGGGTCTCGGCATTGAACCAGCAGGCGGTGAGAATGACAGAGAGAAAGCAGAAGCTGGCTGCCATGGTGAACAGGCAGGCCTGCTGCACCCGGCGGTACTTTCTGGCACCATAGTTGAAGCCTGCCACCGGCTGAAAACCCTGACCGGTGCCGATGGCCACCGAGATGATGAACATGAAGATGCGGGAAACGATGCTCATGCCGGCCACGGCAGCGTCACCATAGCCGCGGGCGGCGATGTTCAGCAGCATTCCGCCAATGCTGTTCAGGCCCTGACGGCCAAAGCTGGGCATACCGGTCATCAGGATGGTGCCGAACTCCGCCGGGCTGCGGGTGACTGCCGTGATCCGGAACTGGCTGACCGTTTTGCCCTGCAGGAACATGGACAGCAGGATGCAGAAGCTGATGGTCTGGCTCAGGGCCGTGGCAAGGCCCGCACCGGCGGTGCCCATGCCCAGCCCAAAGATGAACAGCGGGTCCAGCGCAATGTTCAGCAGGCCGCCGGTGACCAGGCCGATCATGGCAAAGCTGGCCTTGCCCTCATAGCGCAGGATATTGTTCATCACCAGACTGGACATCATAATGGGAGCGGCCAGCAGGATGTACCGCGCGTAGGCGCAGGCATGGGGCAGGATGGTCTCAGTGCTGCCCAGCAGCATCATAAAATCGGGCAGGGTGAGCAGGCCTGCCGCTGTGATGATGCCGCCGAACACCAGCGCTGTGAAGAAGCTGGTGGAAGCAAACCGGGTGGCGGCATCGGTGTTCTGGCTGCCCAGGCTGCGGCTGATGATGCTGCCGGAGCCGTGGCCCAGCATGAAGCCCAGCGCCTGGAGAATGGCCATCAGGCTGGAAACGATGCCCACCGCGCCGGATGCGCTGGTGGAGATCTGGCCCACAAAAAAGGTATCGGCCAGATTGTAGATGCTGGTGATGAGCATGCTCAATATCGTGGGAGCCGCCAGGCTCAGGATCAATTTCGGGATGGGGGTCTCCGTCATTTTGCGGAACTGCTCCGCGCTGCGGTCGGCATTTGCCATGAAAAAACCTCGCTTTCTCTTTGACACGATCTTTCAATAAAAACAATCCACTCCAGTATACCGCAGGATCTGTTTTGTATCAACCAATTCCTTGCCGGGGTTATTGCAGCAAAAGACCGCCCTGCCCGGCGGCAGAGCGGTCTTGGGTCATGGAAAGAAAGCAGAACGTTACAGAGTCTTGCAGAACTCCTTCAGGTAGGCACGGAAAGCCTCGCCGATCTCGGGGTGCTGCAATGCCAGCTCCACCTGAGCCTCCACCACGCGGAGCTTGTTGCCCATGTCGTAGTGGGTGCCGGTGAACTCCACGGCGGTCATGCCGCCGCAGTTGCGGGCATACTCGGCCATGGCATCGGTCAACTGGATCTCGCCGCCTGCACCGGGCTTGGTGTGGGCGAGGATATCGTAGATCTCAGGGGTCAGCAGCACCCGGCCCAGAATGGAGTAGTTGCTGAACTCCTGGCCCTTTTTGGGCTTCTCGATCATGTCATCCACAAAGAAATAGTTGTCGTGGATGGGGGTGGTCTTCAGGCTGCAGTAGCGGCTCACGTCCTCCCAGGGCACAGCGGAGACACCGGCGGCCGGGCGGCCGAACTCCTCATAGGCGCGGATGAGCTGGGCGCAGACAGGGTCCTCGCCCCAGATCACGTCGTCGCCGTAGATGACCACGAACGGGTCGTCACCGGTAAAGGCCTTTGCCATGCTCACGGCGTGGCCCAGGCCCAGCGTCTGCTTCTGGCGCACAAAGAAGATGTTGGCAAGGTTCGAGATGCCCAGGCACTCCTCCAGCATCTTTTCCTTGCCGGGGGCGGCCAGCTTTTCTTCCAGCTCGGGGCTGCGGTCAAAGTGATCCTCGATGATGCTCTGGCTGCGGCCCAGAATGATCAGAATGTCCGTGATGCCGGACTTGACGGCTTCCTCCACCAGATACTGGATGGCGGGCTTATCCACGATGGGGAGCATCCCCTTGGGCATGGCCTTGGTGGCGGGCAGCACACGGGTGCCCAGACCAGCGGCAGGGATGACAGCCTTCGTAACTTTTTTCATGGTTCGGAACTCCTTCATCATATCATTTCAGGCTGAACGCTCAGCCGTAGACCAGATGGATCAGGGCATCCACATTGGGGCCAAGCAGCAGGGTGAACGCGCTGCCGATGACCATGAGCAGGACCAGACAGCCGAGCACGGCGGCCCAGCTGGTGCCGCCCTGCGCGCAGAGCACGGCTTTGCGCTGTGCCGCGTCCGGGAACTCTGCGCGGATGCGGCGGATCTTCTCGGCGGCACTCTGGCGGTAGAGCCACTTGCCATACAGGCCGCGCACGATCATCAGCAGAAAGCTGAGCACCGAGCAGACCCGGGAAAGGGTGAGCAGGGTGGAGGTGGAAAGTCCCGGGGCCAGGCTGCTGTCCGTGATCTGCAAAAGGTCAATGAAGGTGGGCAGGGCCAGCACCAGCTCGGCGGCCAGAAAGGCGAACGCGGGCTTCCACGCCTTGCGGTAGAAGAAATAGAACGGGCCGAACAGCATGGCCGAAAAGCTCATGGAGGTCTTGGTGTGGGACAGCTGCATCCGGCAGTAGGCACTCAGGTAGGCAGGGGAAGCCGGGCCGATGAAATCCGCCCAGTCCTTGCAGGGGATGCCGTCCATGACCTCTTCCTTGCCAAAAGCCGCCTGATAGGTCTGGCGCAGCGGGTCTACCTGCGGGGCCCCGGTCTCCTGGAACTGGCGGTAAAAGGTGGAGTAATCAAACTCCTCGCTGTGCTCATCCGAATCGGCACGGTCGGCGGGCTCCTG
Organism: Faecalibacterium sp. BCRC 81149; assembly: GCF_022750605.1. Taxonomy (NCBI): domain Bacteria; kingdom Bacillati; phylum Bacillota; class Clostridia; order Eubacteriales; family Oscillospiraceae; genus Faecalibacterium; species Faecalibacterium sp. BCRC 81149. The sequence continues at coordinate 71,173 of NZ_QXJA01000005.1, forward strand.
TGCCCCCTCCGGGGGCAGGGCCGCACCGCAGCAGCGGCAGACAGATTCACTGCGCAGGGTGCGCTCGCCGCAGGCAGGGCAGGTGCACAGCTCACTTTCCTGATAAGGGAACTTCCACTCGTATCCGGCGGCGTGGGCCGGGGCATGGATGCAGCGGCCGAGCTTTTCGTAACAATCGCGGTGATAAGGCGCGCCGCAGTCGGGGCAGACAACGATGTCGTCCTGCAGTGTCAGCGGCTTGCCGCAGCCCTCACAGGGGCAGCCATAATATTTGGACATAAGATCCTCCCGGTATGCTAGTTGAACTTATTATACTCCCTTAAAAGAGAAAAGAAAAGGCAAAAATCTTCAAAATTCCAGTAGGTTGAGTATTTTTCCTCTTTACTTTATCATGGATTCTGGGTATACTAATGAAGTATCTGTGTATAAACTGTATCTTTTGAGGGATTCTTAAAATATGATTACTACTGACGAACTGAAAGTGCAGCTGGCCGATTACGGCACCGCTGTGAAGGACCTGGAGGAAGCGCTGGCCATCGACGCTTCCCGCAAGCGCGTGCAGGAGCTGGAGCACACCATGAGCCGCCCCGGCTTCTACGATGACGCTGAGCTGAGCAAGAAGGTCTTTGATGAAGTGGGCGACCTGAAGGGCAAGCTGAACCGCTTTGAAAAGCTGCAGGGCCTGTACGATGATGCCGAGACCATGCTGGTGATGCTGGACGAGGAGTACGACCCCGATATGGTGCCCGAGGCAGAGGAAGCCGTGAACGCTGTGGGCAAGGCCGTGGACGAGCTGCAGCTGATGACCATGCTGAATGGTGAGTACGACCACAGCAACGCTATCCTGACCTTCCACGCCGGTACCGGCGGCACCGAGGCACAGGACTGGGCCGAGATGCTCTACCGTATGTACAACAAGTGGGCACAGGCACACGGCATGACCGTGGAGGTGCTGGATTATCAGGATGGCGATGAGGCCGGCATGAAGAGCGCTTCCATGATGGTCAAGGGTGCCAACGCCTACGGTCTGCTCAAGAGCGAGAACGGCGTGCACCGTCTGGTCCGCGTGTCTCCTTTTGATGCCAACGCCCGCCGCCAGACCAGTTTTGCTTCTCTGGAAGTGATGCCTGAGCTGGACAACACCATTCAGGTGGACATCCGCCCTGAGGACATCGAGATGCAGGTGTTCCGCTCCTCCGGTGCAGGCGGCCAGCACATCAACAAGACCTCTTCCGCTGTCCGTCTGATCCACAAGCCCACCGGCGTCGTGGTCAGCTGCCAGACCCAGCGCAGCCAGTTCCAGAACCGTGACTACGCCATGGAGATGCTGAAGGCAAAGCTGTATCAGATCGCAAAGCAGCAGCACATGGACAAGATCGACGACATCAAGGGCGTGCAGAATGAGATCGCCTGGGGCCACCAGATCCGCAGCTATGTGTTCATGCCCTACACCATGGTCAAGGATCACCGTACCAACTACGAGACCGGCAATGTCGATGCCGTGATGGATGGTGATCTGGACGGCTTTATCTTTGCTTACCTCAAGGCCGCCAGCCGCGGGGAACTGCAGGATACCTGATAAAATAGAATTCGATTTTTTGTTTGCAGCCAGAAAAGGCCAGTGCGCTTTTTCTGGCTGTTTTTGCTTGTCTCTGCGTGAAATGTCCTGAAATTTGCATGAATAGCAAGTTTCAGGGATTGATAGGCGGTTTTTTAGGTGGTATAATTTTATTACGATAAAACTGCACGACACTTGAGCAGAGACAGGAGGAAGAATGATGAGAAAGAAAATTGCAGCGTTGTTTTGTACGTTGGCAGTTCTATGCGCATGTTTGTGTGGAACAGCATTTGCGGCAAAGAAACCGAGCATAGAGCTAATGGGCTTATATGCCATATGGGATGAGCCTATGGTATCGAAACCGATTATATATTTTCGAGTTAATTCCAGTAAAGCGATTAAATACGCAGATTGGTATGTATCAGCATATAATCGTGTAGGTGATAAAGCCTCGATGTTTCCAACGAAAAAATTGACAATGGTAGGGCCGTTGGAGCCGTTCAGCCTTGGAAAAAATGTAGATTTTGAATGGATGGTTCAAAGCAATGCAAGAGAGGATAGCCCGTTTCGGCATTATAAAATAGTTCCGTATGCGATTGCTGCAGCCGATGGCATTCAGTTCGTATATCAGGATGCACACGGTAATCTCTTTGTAAAACCAGATGAAAACAATCCTGAAAGCTATACTTATTTGAGCGAAGATGAAATCCAGAACGCGATGTTTGACTACAGTGGTTGTGAATTTTCTGACGTATGGTGGAGAGACTGGTCGATTGATTATCTTGCAGTGGATAAAGTCGTCATAACTTACATGGACGGAAGCGCAGAGACGGTCACAAATGTGAACTCAAAGTATCGTGGTATGACTTTGCAAAACCCTCCGTTTGCTCAGCAGCTTGCGCAATATGATGCTGTCTACAACTATCAGGATTATTTGCGTCTCAACCCCGACCTTGCGGATATAATCGGCACAAACCAGAAAGCACTTTTTGAACACTTTATTTCCAGCGGCATGAAAGAAGGCCGACAGGGAAGCATGGGATTCAACCTAAGCGCCTATAAGGCGAACAACCCTGATTTGGTGGCAGTGTTTGGCGATGACAACGTAAAATACTACGAGCATTATATTTCGCAGGGCAGGGCTGAAGGTCGAGTTGCAGTCTGATACAAAAAAGTATAATTATAACCCCTGGGAAGAACAGAGGCGCAAAAGGCTGTTCTTTCCGGGGGTCTTTTTACTCACGAGAAAACGCGACCCCACCTTGCAATCGCTTCACAGCTATGCTATACTTCAGTTAGCTTTATATAACTCGTACTCAGCTCTGCGGAAAAGCCCGGGTGCAGGGAGAAATGAGGAGGAAGTTTATGCTGGTAAAAGAGATCAGTGAGCAGCACATCCAGGACATTGGCCACGCCTTTGGCTATTATGATTACGGCGAAGAAAAGGGCATGGCCAGCTGGTTCCGTGACAAGGAAGCGGTTGTGACCTACATCTGCGGCTTTGTGCGGTGCGTGCTGACAGACGACTTTCTGCACACCACCAGTGAGCGTGGCGAGGGCTACATAGCCTACAAGCTGCCGGGGCAGAAGGTCAGTTTCAAGGCGGCGCGGATCCTGCTGCGGGGGATGCTGCAATCCATGAGCCTGGGGGAGCTGTTTCACTTTGCACGGATGCTCTCCAAGGCCGGGCCCTCGTTGGAAGATGTGCTGAATAAGGAGAGAAAGCCCTGCATCTATGTGGGCATGGTCTGCGTGCGGGAAGCTTATCAGGGGCAGGGCTATATGCGCAAGGTCATGGATCTTGCCTTTGTCGAAGGCGACCGGCTGGGCATTCCCGTGGTGCTGGACACCGATGCAAAATCCAAGTGCGATAAGTATGTCCACCTGGGCATGAAACTTTACGGTACGCGCGACCTGGGGCCGGGCGGCACGCTGTATGACCTCGTCCGCTACCCGAAAAAGGCAGAATAAAATAGTAAGAGGGAGAGCTCCTTGCGGGGCTCTCCCTCTTGGTTTACAGGTGCAGATATTTTCCGGTGATGCTGGCGGGATCGGCGGCCACCTGCTCCGGTGTGCCGCAGGCCACGATGCGTCCGCCGCTCTCGCCGCCGCCGGGGCCAAGGTCCACGAGATAGTCGGCGTTGCGGATCACATCCAGATCGTGCTCAATGACCACCACAGTGGCCCCGCTGTCAATGAGACGCTGGAATACGCCCAGCAGAGTGCGCACGTCCAGCGGGTGCAGGCCGATGGTGGGCTCGTCGAATACAAACACGGTGTCGGCCTGCCCTTTGCCCATCTCGCTGGCGAGCTTGAGCCGCTGGGCCTCCCCGCCCGAAAGGCTGGGCGTGGCCTCGCCCAGAGTCAGGTAGCCCAGCCCCAGGTTGGAAAGGGTCTGCAGCCGGCTGGCCACCAGCTTGAGGTCGGCACAGGCGGCAAGGGCTTCGTCCACGCTCATCTCCATCAGGCGGGGCAGGCTCTCGGCCTGGGTGCCGTCCTTCCGGGTGCGGTAGAGGGCGGCGGCATCCTTCTGGTAGCGGGAGCCGCCGCAGTCCGGGCAGGTGATCTCCACATCCGGCAGGAACTGGATGTCCAGGCTGATGGTGCCGGTGCCGTCGCAGCCGGGACAGCGCAGGCGGCCCGTGTTGTAGGAAAAATCGCCCGCCTTGTAGCCCTTCTCCCTGGCAAGGGGGGAGCGGGCGTAGATCTTGCGCAGCTCATCGTGGACATTGGCATAGGTGGCCACCGTGGACCGCACATTGATGCCGATGGGCGTTGCGTCAATGAGCTTGACCTGCGCAATGCCCGGTGCAGTGATGCTTTCCACATGGGCGGGCAGCGCTTCGCCCTTGGCGGCGGCTTCCAGCGCGGGGATCAGGCTTTCCAGCACCAGCGTGGTCTTGCCGGAACCGGACACGCCGGTCACTGCAATGAGCCGCCCCTTGGGCAGCCGGACTTCCAGCGGCTTGACGGTGTGGATGGCCCGGGTGCGCAGGGTGATGGTGCCCAGCGCAAAGAGCTCCGCCTCCGGGGTGCGGGTGCGGGCTGAAAGGGTGTGCAGGTCGGCAAGGAAGGGCCCGATGCGGGAGGCCGGGCTTTGGGCCACCTGCTCCACAGTGCCCTGTGTCAGGATGGTGCCGCCGTTTTCACCGGCACCGGGGCCCATCTCAATGAGCCAGTCGGCATCCCGCAGGATCTCAGTGTCGTGATCCACCAGCACGATGGAGTTGCCGTCCGCGATCAGGTCGTGCATCACGCCCCGCAGGCCCTCGATGTTGGAGGGGTGCAGGCCGATGGAGGGCTCGTCCAGCACATAGAGCACGCCGGTGGTGCGGTTGCGCACCGAGCGGGCCAGCTGCACCCGCTGGCGCTCCCCTGTGGAAAGGGTGGCGGCCTCCCGGTCAAGGGAGAGGTAGCCCAGCCCCAGATCCAGCAGGCGGGCAGCGGTGGTCTGAAAGGATTCGCAGATGCTCTCAGCCATGGGGCGCATCTCCACGGGCAGGGAGGCGGGCACCCCCTCCACCCACTGAACCAGCGTGTCCAGCGTCATGCGGCAGGCATCGGCCAGCCCGATGCCCCGCAGCCGGGGAGCCCGGGCTGCGGCGTTCAGGCGGGAGCCGCCGCAGGCGGGGCAGGGGCCCTGCTTCAGAAATCGCTCCACCCGCTTCATGCCCTTTTCATCCGTCACCTTGGCAAGAGCGTTCTCTACGGTATAAACGGCGTTGAAGTAGGTGAAATCCATTTCACCCGCCGCGCCGGTCTTGCTGTTCTGGTAGAGCAGGTGCACCTTTTTGGCGGGGCCGTGGAATACCATATCGCGCTCTTCCGGGGTCAGCTCCCGGAAGGGAACGTTGGTGCGCACGCCCATCTTTTCGGCGATCTCCTTCATCAGCGACCACATCAGGGTCTGCCAGGGCAGCACCGCGCCCTCGTTGATGGAAAGGCTCTCGTCCGGCACCAGAGTGGATTCGTCCACCACCCGCACGATGCCGGTGCCCTCGCAGTCTGGGCAGGCTCCGGTGCTGTTAAAGGCGAACTGCTCCGCGCCCAGCACCGGCACCTGCGCGCCGCACCGGGGGCAGTAGAGCGGGATCTCGGCCGCAATGTTCAGGCTGGGCGGCACCATGCAGCCGCAGGCGGGGCAGGGGTAGTGGGAGAGCCGGGAGAACATCAGGCGCAGGCTGTTCAAAAGCTCGGTCATGGTGCCAAAGGTGGAGCGCATCCCGGGCACGCCGGGCCGCTGGTGGAGGGCCAGTGCGGCGGGAACATAGCGGATCTCGTCCACCTGCGCCTTTTCGGCCTGGGTCATCCGGCGGCGGGTATAGGTGGAAAGGGCCTCCAGATAGCGGCGGGAGCCCTCGGCGTAGAGGACACCCAGCGCCAGCGAGGACTTGCCGGAACCGGACACGCCCGCAATGCCGACGATCTTGTGGAGCGGCACATCTATGTCGATGTTCTTCAGGTTGTGCACCCGCGCGCCCCGCACCCGGATGGCGGCGGGGAGAGCGGAACTGGATTCGTGGTTCATCGTGTCTCCTTTCTCTGAATGGGGTCACAAAAGGCTCCCCCGCAGGGGAGCCGGAAAGATCATAAACCGAGGGGATCAAACCGCTGGTGTTCGAGCTGGTCGATCACCGCCTGCGCTGCCGGTGCAATGGGGGCGGGCACTGCGGCGGGGCGGCTGAGGTAGTAGCCCTGCAGCAGGTCCACGCCCAGACCGATGACGGTGCGCAGCTGGGCCTCGGTCTCAATGCCCTCGGCGATGAGCTGCATACTGCGGGCGTGGGCGTAAGCCACAATGTTGGAGACGATCTGCTGCTTATCACGGTCGGTGTCGATCCCGCGCACAATGGAAATGTCGATCTTGATATACCGGGGCGAGAGCTCCAGCAGGTTCAGCTCGTTGCTGTAGCCGCTGCCGTAGTCATCCAGCGCAAAGGAGCCGGAGAAGCCCGGAACGTTCCGCTTCCGCTCCAGACATGCGCGGTCCAGATCCTTCTGTTCGGTGATCTCCACCACCAGCCGCTTGAGCAGCTCGGGGTAGCGCTGAGCATATTCCTCCACATCCTCATTCGTCAGGCTGACATTGGCGATGGAGTTGATGAAGAGCAGGGCATCGCTTTGGAACAGGCCCTGTGCCTGCATACGCTGGAAGATCGCGCTGGAATGGAACACAGTGATCCGTTCGATCTCATACAGGCGGCCCGTCTCATGGGCCAGCTGCATGACCTGAGCGGGGGAGTGCAGGGTAGGCAGATCCACCCGCATGAGGGCCTCGTAGGCTGCGATCCGGCCGGTACGGGCAGAGCAGATGGGCTGGAAGTGGTAGGTCACCAGTTCCTCCCGCAGCAGGAGCTCAAAGTCCTGCTGGGTCTGGGCGGCGTATGCCTCCTGATGGTAGCTGCCGATATCAAAATCACACATGCGGCCCTTGTGGGAATGCTTGACCTGATACATGGCAAAGTCGGCATATTTTTTCAGGGTGAGCAGGTCGTGGCCGTCCGTGGGGTACCAGGCAATGCCGCCCGAGATGCTGATGTGCAGCTGCTTGCCGTTGGGCAGGATGGACACGCTGCGCTGCAGGGCGGCACTCAGCAGCTCCAGCTGGGCGCGGAGCTGTGCCTGATCCTGGTAGCCATAGAAGAAGATCAGAAACTCATCGCCCGAAAGGCGGGAGCAGATGGTGTTGGCGGGCGTATTGGCCGCAAAGCACTGGCCGGTCTGGCGGATGTACTGGTCGCCCCAGTCGTGGCCGTAGGTGTCGTTGATCTGCTTGAGGTTGTCCAGATCCATCATCAGCAGGGCGGCACAGCCCAGCTTTTCGGGCTGCTGGAACAGCGCTTCACAGGCGCGGTCAAAGGCACGGCGGCGGTACAGGCCGGTCAGGGTATCGTAATCGCGCTCGTGCTCAATGCGCTGCTGCTCCAGCACCGTGGTGGTCATATCCTCAGCCAGACCCACCTCGGAGACGCTTTCGCCCAGGATATGGGTGACACGCAGGGTGATGTAGTGGGTGCTGCCGTCGGGCTGGGGGATGGCAAAGACCTTGTTGTTGGCCGGGGACAGGCGGTAGAACCACCGCTGCTCCAGTGTGCCCATCAGGGCGCGGAAAGCCTTTGGCGTGAGCGGATCGGGCTGCTCCTGTGCAAGGCCCAGCATGGAGAAGAAGTTGTCGGTCACATAAACGCTGTCATCGCGCAGCTCATAGCCGCCCAGCTCCGCACTGGCCAATTTCATAATGCGCAAAAAGCGGGTGGAGGAGTCCAGCACGTCTTTGCTCAGCTGGGTAAAGGCGGAGGAGAACTGATCCAGCTCCCTGATGCCGGTGGCGGACAGATGCGGGATGGCGGAGGAATCCGCTTCGGCAGCGGCTACCTCAGCCGAGAGCTTGGCTACGGGCCGGGCCAGCCGCCTGCTGATCAGCCAGCTGCAAACAAAGCCGACGGCCAGCGTGATCAGAATGATGAAGGAGAACAGCTGCTGCAGCCGCTGGGCAAAAGCAAAGAGCTGCACTGCGGGAACAGAGCCCACGAGAAGCCAGTGCTCGCCCGAGAAAGGGGCGTTCCGGCTGTAGAGGTTCAAGGGGGAGACCGAGGCAATGTAGAGGGAATCGTTGAAGCGGTAGCGGCGGGTCTGGGCACTGTGGAGGCGCAGCGTAAGGCTTTCGTCCGCAGAACCCGGCTGCCCGTCGCAGTGGGAACGGAGCACCGGACGCAGCTGCAGTTCAGCGGCAGAGAGTTCCTCCGTACCGGTCACGGCAAGGAAATAGGTGCCGTTGTTCTGCAGCTCAGAGCAGGGCAGATTCTCCCACAGGTAGTCGGCCAGCAGCTCCACGCCGATCACGCCGTAAACGGTGCCGTCTGGCAGGATCAGGGGCTGGCTGTAGGCAATGGCCTCGTGGGTGTCCCCGGGCACCAGATAGGATTGTGAGGTCCAGTGGCCATAATCGGAGGCGGCAAGGCTGGCTCCGTCTTTATAGGCAGCCTGGAAAGGGGGATAAAGGAAGCCGCGGTTTCCCAGTGCCCGGTAGCGGATGGTGGGGGACCAGCTGTTGTCCGTGGCAATGGAGAGGGACTGCACCAGCTGGGCCGGTGCCCGCACAAAGGTCAGGTCGGCGTTGCGCTGGGAGGGAGCGGCATCCGGGTCAAGATCCCGCAGGTAGATGGCGGGCAGCCGACTGTCCTGCTTCTGCTTGTCCAGATCATGGGTGTTCAGGATAAGAAACACGCCGGTCACCGACTTGATGCGCAGGGTGCTGATGAGCTCCGGCGCGGCGGCTTCCAGCAGGGGATAGGCCGCGTCGCTGCTGCTGTCCAGCGTGCTCAGGCTGATCTCTCCCTCGTCCAGAAGCTGCTGGGTCAGGCCATTGATGGTATCGGAAAGGCTGGTCAGCTCCTGCGCATCATGGAAGATGGACTGAAGATACCGGCTGCGGTTGTCCACCTGCATGGCAAGGATATCCTCGGCGTTCTGGTTCAGCTGGGGGCCAAGCCGGGTGGCGTGGGCGGCAAAGGTCAGCAGCAGGATCTCCACCGCCAGCACAGCCAGCAGGGAGAAAAGGATGGTGCCGAAGATAGAATGGCCCGTCTGAGGGGCCTTCTGACTGTGCGGCTTGCGGTTCTGCATCTGAGGGTCTCTCCTTTTGTGGTTGTTCCAAGGGCATCTCAGCCCGCAAAGGCGCTGAGAGCGGCCAGAGTCTGGTCGTACCAGGCATCAAAATAGGCATCGGTCAGGAACTCGGCTTCGGCTTCCTCGGGGGTCTGCCCGGCAGCCAGCCGCTCCAGCACCGTGGCACGGTCGGCAGTGACACGGTCCTCCAGCGCGTACTGCAGGGTATTGCGGGCGCGCAGGGCATCCGGGAAGGCATGGGTGGTGTAGAGCTTGCTGCGATCGATGGCATCAATGGACAGGCTCAGCACCTTGTGGATGCGCTCGGAGACCGTCAGGCCGCTGTTCTCAAGGGCGGACATGCTGTTGGCGGCATAGGTCACGGGCATATAGCCGGACTGCACCGAGAACTGCAGGTTGTTTTCCGGCTGGGTGAACCATTTCAGGAAGGCAACGCAGGCGCTGATCTCGTCCTCGGTGCCCGGGATGACTACCATGCCGGCCCCCTGCTGGACGGCCACCGGCTCACAGCCTGCAAAGCTGGGGCAGGGCAGCGCGGCCATCTGGATGCCGTGGCTCTCGGTGTCGCTGGTCAGCACCTGGGTGGGGAAGAAGGAAGCGCTGGAGGAGGAACCGACATAGGCCAGCAGGCTGCCGGTTTTGATATCGTCGCTGCGGAACTTGCCGCTGGCACTGCACCAGCCCTTGATGTAGGGGACATAGTAGTTATCCCACAGCTTGCGGAGGGTCGGCTTGTCAAAGTGCAGGGTCATCACGCCGTTCTCTGCATCAAAGATGGTCGTACCCAGTTCCTGTGCGCCGCAGAGCAGGTAATTGGTCAGCGCGTCGCGGCCATACAGGGCCTTGCCGTCGTTGGGTGCAGCCGTCTGGGCATCGGTCCAGTCGTAGTATTTGTGTGCGGCCTCGTTCAGCCCCTCCACAGTGGAAAGATCCGCATAGGTCACGCCCGTGGCCTCGGCAAAGGGGACAAAGTCGGTGACGTTCAGGTAGAGCAGCTCGGTGGACTTTGCTATGGGAAAGACCTTGAGCTCCCCGTTGTTCATCAGGTCGCCCTCTTCGAGAAACCCGGCGATATAGGCAGACTTCTCTTTTTCGGTCAGGTAGGGGCTCAGGTCAACGGCAAGGCCCATCTGATCCAGCGTAAAGGCGGTGTCCGCGTAGGAGGAGACGATGTTGGGGAGTTTTTCGGCACCCACCTTGCCCTCGGCGGCGGCCAGCACGCTGGTCTCCAGGTCGTTCACGCTGCCCTGACTGGAGCTTTCGACCCGGATGTTCTTCTCTTTGCCCACGGTGGAGTTGAACTGCTCCACCAGCTGGTTGAAGCATTCCAGCTGGTCGCCGTTGTAATAGGTCCAGATCGTGATGGTGGTGGGCAGCTTGCTTCGGCCGCAGGCAGTGCCGCCCAGCGCCACGGCGGCGCACAGCAGCAGACTGACGGCAGAACGAAGGATTCGTTTCATTACCTTATCTCTCCCATTCCGACAAAAACGGCTCACGGAAAAACGGCGCGTCCTGTCGTTTCTGAAATGATACCAGACGAAAATATTGTAACACTTTTTCGGGGCGGGGGCTACTGATTTTTGAAAAAACACCCGAAAGCAGACGAAAAAAGAAAGAATCTCTGGCCAGCGCTTCCATTTTTCGTAAAGTCCGGATATAATACAAGCATAAAACATAAACGAAAAGAACGGGAGAGCTTATGGCGCAGAAGAAGGACGAGGGCCTGAACGGCAACGAGAAGATCGAACAGGCGGTTTACCAGTTACAGCAGGAGCCCACACAGGAGCAGCTGGCGCATACCCTGACCGTGATCCGGCGGCGGATGCGGGAAAACGGACAGGTCGTGGTGGCGGTGGAGCCGAACCCGGCCAGTGAGCAGATGCAGCTGCGGGCCCTCCGCACGGCCGATGGGGCCAGCTGGTGGTATGCCTTTACCAGCTTTGAAGAGGAGATGAAGGGCGCGGAAGCGGTGCAGTCCACCTTTCTGGTGGAGCTTGAAAAGCTGTTGGATGCCGCACTGCAGGTGCCGGAGATCCAGGGCATCATCCTGAACCCCTGGAACCGCACCATCCAGCTGGACAAGACCCTGCTCCGGATCATCAAGGGATAAGCACGAAAGGACCCGCCTGCCGCATTTTGGTGTGCGCAGACGGGCCCTTTTTATATGGTAAAGGAAGAAGGAGAATGGCAGATCAGACTGCGTCGGTGCGGTTCTTCTTGAGCAGGCTCAGGATCACGGCACCCACCACGCTGCCAGCGGCCAGAGCCACGCAGTAGAGCAGGGCATGATCGACCACGGGGAACACGAAGATGCCGCCGTGGGGAGCGCGCAGGGCGCAGCCGAAGGTCATGGAGAGGGCACCGGCCAGCGCGGCACCGGCCACACAGCTGGGCAGGACGCGCAGCGGGTCGGCGGCGGCGTAGGGGATGGCACCCTCGGTGACGAAGCACAGGCCCATGACGTAGTTCACGATGCCGTTGCGGCGCTCGTCAGGGGTCCACTTCTTGGGGCAGAAGGTGGTGGAGAGGGCGATCGCGATGGGAGGAACCATGCCGCCCACCATGACAGCAGCCATGACCTCGTAGTTGCCGGAGGCCAGCGCGGCAGTGCCAAAGACGTAGGCTGCCTTGTTGAAGGGGCCGCCCATGTCAATGCTCATCATACCGGCAACGATGGCACCCAGCAGGACTTTGGAGGTGCCACCCATGGCGTTGAGGCAGTTGGTCATGGCGGTGTTGATCATGCCCATGACTGGGTTGATGCCGCACATCACGGCACCGATGATGAGGATGCCGCCCAGCGGGTAGATCAGCATGGGACGGATGCCGTTCAGGCTGGCGGGGAGCTTTTCGGTGATCTTTTTCAGGAACTCGACCACATAACCGGCCACGAAACCGGCCAGCAGAGCGGCCAGGAAGCCGCCGGAGATGCCGGTGGTCTCACCGTTGGCAAGGCCTGCAAAGTTGGTGCCGTTCATGGCCAGCACGCCGCCCGCAAAGCCCACGGCCAGGCCGGGACGGTCGGCGATGGACATGGCGATGAAGCCTGCCAGAATGGGAAGCATGTAGCCAAAGGCGGCGCTGCCCACCGTCTTGAAGAAGGCGGCGATGGGGGTGTTCATGCCGAAGTTGGAGGGGTCGATGGTGTAATCGTCCAGCAGGAAGGCCAGCGCGATCATAATGCCGCCGCCCACCACAAAGGGCAGCATGTGAGACACGCCGTTCATCAGGTCTTTGTACACCTTGCGGCCAAAGCTGTCGCCGGAGGTCTCCTCCTCGGCAGCGGTGGCACCGCCCTTGGCGTGATACACGGGAACTTCACCGTGGGCTACCTTTTTCAGCAGCTCTTCGGGCTTGTGGATGCCGTCATCCACCCGGGCAAACAGCACGGGCTTGCCGTCAAAGCGGGCGGTCTCCACATTCTTGTCTGCAGCCACGATGATGCCGTCACAGGCTGCAATCTCGGCGCGGGTCAGCACGTTTTTGGCACCATCGGAGCCGTTGGTCTCCACCTTGGTGGGCAGGCCCAGCTTGTCACCGGCCTTGGCCAGCGCCTCGGCGGCCATGTAGGTGTGGGCAATGCCGTTGGGGCAGGCGGTCACGGCCAGAATGCGGTAGCCGCTCTGGGGGATGGCCTGCTGGGTGAAGCTCTCCTCACCGAACTGGGTCTCCTCCTGTGCGTCGATGAGGGCAAGGAATTCGGCGGGGGTCTTGGCGGCCTTCAGCTTTTCCACAAAGTCCTCGTTCATCAGCATCTGCATCATGCGGGCCAGCATATCCACATGCAGGCTGCCGTTTTCGGGGGCTGCAATGGCAAAGAGCAGGTCGGTCTTGCCGTCATCTTCGGCGTTGTACTGCACCGGGGTGCTCAGACGCAGGGCGGCCAGGCTGGGCCGGGTGACCACATTCGTCTTGGCGTGGGGAACGGTGATGCCGTTGTCCACGTAGGTGGAGGCCTCATCCTCCCGGGCGTAGAGCGCTTTCTTGTAGGCTTCTGTGTCGGTGATATTGCCGTGGGTGGCCTGCAGTTCCACCAGCCGGGAGAGGATCTCGTCCCGGTTGGAGGCCGCAGAATCCAGCTCGATGGACTTTGCGGTGAATAATTCCGTAATGCGCATAAGGGTTCTCCTTTCTCTCTCTGTGCAACCCTCTCAGCTGCGGTCTGCGCCGCAGACCGCAAAGAGGGCTCTGCTTCAAATTTCCTGCATCAGTTCGGCGATTTTTTCTTTCGTTGCCAGCCCAAGGCTGAACGCGGTGGCACTGCCGCAGGCGGTGCCCAGCCGGAGGGCCTGCTCATAGCTGCCGCTTTGCAGATAACCTGCCACAAAACCGGCCACCATGCTGTCGCCTGCGCCTACGCTGTTCACGACCTTGCCCTTGGGGCAGCCGATGCGGTGCACCTCGCCGTGCTCATCCACCAGCAGAGCGCCGTTCCCGGCCATGCTCACCAGCACGTTCCGGGCACCCTTTTCCTGCAGGGCGCGGGCGGCGGCGGTGATCTCTTCGTCCGTGTTCAGCTCCCGGCCCACGATCTCGCCCAGCTCGTGATCGTTGGGCTTGATCAGGAAGGGGTGATAGGGGAGGACGTTGACCAGCAGATCCTGGGTGGCATCCACCACGGCCCGCACGCCGTGGCCCTCCAGCCCTGCCAGCAGCCGCTCGTAGGTGCTCTGGGAAAGGCTCTTGGGGATGCTGCCCGCCAGAATGAGGATGTCGTCAGGCTGCAGGGTGTCCAGCTGGGCTTCCAGCTGCTGCATGGCGCTTTCCGGGATGCTGGGGCCTGCGCCGTTCAGCTCAGTCTCGGTGCCCGCCTTGATCTTGACGTTGATGCGGGTCATGCCCTCGGCCAGATGGATGAAATCGGTCCGGAGCCCCTGCGCGGCCAGACCACGTTCCAGCCAGGCACCGGTCTCACCGGCCACAAAGCCCAGAGCCACGCTCTCACAGCCCAGCTCCCGGAGCACGCCGGAAACATTGATGCCCTTGCCGCCCAGCACGCAGTCCTCCCCGGCAGCGCGGTTCACCTCGCCCACCTCAAGAGGTCTGTCGAGACGGACGACATAATCAATGGCAGGATTGAACGTTACAGTGTAGATCATACCTCGGTCTCCTTTATCAGAGTGTATTGCCGGTATTTGGGGTTGGGGCACCGGTTCGTCAGGATGGCACCGCTGTGCAGATCACAGATGGCGGCGGGGTAGACCTGCGCAAATTTGGTGTCGTCCACCAGGAACCACGTCTCCCGCGCCCGGTGGATGGCCGCAGCCTTGACGGCGGCCTCCTCGGGATCTGGGGTAGTGAAGCCGGAATCCAGCGCCACGCCATTGGCTCCCATGAAGGCTTTGGTGAAATTGTACTGCTGGATGGCAGTCAGCGCAGCCGCCCCGATGATGGCCTCGGTCTGGGGCCGCAGCAGCCCGCCGGGCAGGAACACCCGGCAGCCTTTCTGGGCCAGCAGGCGGGCGTGGGCCACGCCGTTGGTCACATAGCTGGCGTTCAGGGCCGGGCCGCTCAGCGCCCGTGCCAGAGCCAGTGTGCTGGAGCCTGCATCCAGATAGATGAAATCTTCCGGCAGGATCAGTTCTGCCGCCGCTTGGGCGATGCTCTGCTTCTGACTGACGGCCAGCTCTTCCTTGGCGGCCATGGTGGGCTCGTCGGTGCGGAAGGGGCTGTCCGGCAGGGTGGCCCCGCCGTGCACCTTGTTCAGTTTGCCCTGCTTGTCCAGCTCGTTCAGGTCGCGCCGGATGGTGGATTCGCTTGCGTTCAACGCCTCGCACAACTCCTGTACGGTGGCGGTGCGCTGCCGCGCCAGCAGATCCAGAATCAGGCTGAATCGTTCTTCTGCCAGCATCGGGAACATTCCCCCTTGTTCGATTTATATGATTGATTTTGATTGACATTGGCGGATTCCGACCGCCTTGCCCCCTTATTATAGCAAAATCTCAGTCAAAATCAATCAGATTCCGCCAAGTTTGAGTGACAAAATATTGCTCTGTTTTTTGGGCAGGATGCATAAAGAGTGGGATACATTTGAAAAAACGCCCCCTTCGTGCTATAATTTTCCCATAAAACAGCTGGAACCCAGAGGATAAGCCCTGGCTGTCCGGCAACCGGAGGGAAGGCATATGAATAAACCGAAGATCATCTTTTTTGATGTGGATGGAACACTGGTGCCGCTGAAGGGTGCTGCCCGGCCCCGCACGCTGGAAGCCTTGCGGCGGCGTGGAGTTGAAGATCGCTGAGGATTTTGAGGAGATGGCAAAGGGAGAAATTTTCCAGGTGCTCATGGGTGGCCGGGAAGAGGAGTACCCAGCTATTTTGAAGGATGTACCCCATGCAAAGATCGCGGCGTGGTGGAATCGGGCTGTGGACATCATTCCGGCCAGCGGCGGCAAGGGGATTGCCGTGGAAAAGGTGTTGGAGTTCTATGGCATCTCCAAAGCCGATAGCATGGCGTTCGGAGATGGCAACAATGATTTGGAGATGTTTGGGGCTGTGGGCACCGGTGTGGCTATGGGCAATGCCTCTGAGAAGCTGAAGGCTGCTGCTGCCGCACACTGCCGTACCGTGATGGAGGATGGCATCTATTGGTACTGTCTGGAACAGGGCCTCATAACGACTTAAAAATATAGTGATGCACAAAAAACAGGTGCACCGTTCAGGTGCACCTGTTTTTTTATGGAGAAGGGAAGTGTTCCTTACTTATTCTGGATGTACTCGTCCATGGCCTTGGCAGCTGCCTTACCGGCACCCATGGCCTTGATGACGGTGGCGGCACCGGTCACGGCATCGCCGCCGGCGTACACGCCCTCACGGCTGGTCTTGCCCTCGTCACCCTCGGTGACGATGCAGCCATGCTTGTTGGTCTCCAGGCCGGGAGTGGTGGAGCGGATCAGGGGGTTGGGGCTGGTGCCCAGGCTCATGATCACGGTATCCACATCCAGCTCAAACTCGCTGCCCTTCTTTTCAATGGGACGGCGGCGGCCGGAAGCATCGGGCTCACCCAGCTCCATCTCAATGCAGGTGATGGACTTGACGAAGCCTTCGTCGTTGGCGTGGATCTCCACGGGGTTGCACAGGGTCTTGAAGATGATGCCCTCTTCCTCGGCGTGCTCGACCTCCTCCTTACGGGCAGGCAGCTCGGCCATGCCGCGGCGGTAGACGATGTACACGGTCTCGGCACCCAGACGCAGGGCGCTGCGGGCAGCATCCATGGCCACGTTGCCGCCGCCCACAACGGCCACCTTTTTGCCAGTGCGGATGGGGGTCTTGCTGGTGGGCAGGTAGGCCTTCATCAGGTTGGAGCGGGTCAGGAACTCGTTGGCAGAGTACACGCCCTTCAGGCTCTCGCCGGGGATGCCCATGAAGCGGGGCAGACCGGCACCGGAGCCAACGAACACGGCCTCGTAGCCGTACTCGTCCATCAGCTCGTCGATGGTCAGCACCTTGCCGATGACCATGTTGCACTCAAAATCCACACCCATCTTCTTCAGGCCGTCGATCTCCTGCTGCACGATGGCCTTGGGCAGACGGAACTCGGGGATGCCGTACATCAGCACGCCGCCGGCCACATGCAGGGCCTCGTAGACGGTGACCTTATAGCCCAGCTTGGCCAGATCGCCTGCGGCGGTCAGACCGGCAGGGCCTGCACCGATGATGGCAACCTTGTGGCCGTTCCATGCGGGCACGATGGGGGCGGTGTGGACGTTTTCACGGTGCCAGTCGGCCACAAAGCGCTCCAGGCGGCCGATGCCCACGGGCTCGTTCTTGATGCCGCGGGTGCACTTGCCCTCGCACTGGCTCTCCTGGGGGCAGACACGGCCGCAGACGGCGGGCAGGGAGGAGGAGCGGGCAATGACCTGATAGGCGGCTTCAAAGTCGCCCTCGGCCACATGACCGATGAACTCGGGGATATCGATGCCCACGGGGCAGCCGGTCTGGCAGGGCTTGTTCTTGCAGTGGATGCAGCGCTTTGCCTCGTTCACGGCCATCTCTTCGGTATAGCCCAGTGCAACTTCCTCAAAGTTCTTGTTGCGGACGTTGGGGTCCTGGGTGGGCATGGGGCACTTTTTGGGATCCATATTGAAAGCCATCTTACTTTGCCTCCTCAGTCTTGAACAGATTGCAGGCCTTCTCGCGGGCCATTGCCTCAAAGGGGCGGTACATGGTGCCGCGGGCCATGGCTTCGTCGAAATCGACGAGGTCACCGTCAAAGTCAGGGCCGTCCACGCAGGCAAACTTGGTCTCGCCGCCCACGGTCAGGCGGCAGCCGCCGCACATGCCGGTGCCGTCGATCATAATGGGGTTCATGGAGACGATGCTCTTCAGGCCGTGCTTCTGGCAGGTCTTGACGACGAATTTCATCATGATCAGCGGGCCGATGGTGATGACCAGATCGTACTGGTTGCCGGCGGCCACCAGCTCGTCCAGAGCGGCAGTGACCACACCCTTGGTGCCGTAGCTGCCGTCATCGGTCATAATGCGCAGCTCGTCACTGCAGGCGTTGAACTCGTCCTCGAGGATGAGCAGATCCTTATTGCGGAAGCCGATGACGCTGTGGACGGTGCAGCCCTGGTCGTGCAGCTCCTTGGCAATGGGCAGGGCGATGGCGCAGCCCACGCCGCCGCCCACAACACAGACCTTTTTCAGGCCCTCGGTCTCGGTGGCGCGGCCCAAGGGGCCCACAAAGTCATGGACGCTGTCGCCTGCGTTCAGGCTGTTCAGCTCCATGGTGGTGCCGCCAACGATCTGGAAGATGATATCCACAGTGCCCTTTTCACGGTCGTAACCGGCCACGGTCAGGGGGATGCGCTCGCTGTCCTCAAACGGGCGCACAATGATGAACTGGCCCGGCTTTGCCTTTTTGGCAATGAGCGGGGCTTCAATGACCATCTTTGTCACGGTGGGGTTCAGCGCGACCTTTTCAGTGATCTTGTACATTGCGGTTGCTCCTTTTTCTGGCAAAATCTCGGCACAAAAACACGTCTGCCCGCCCGCGCGGCACAGCAGACGTGTTTTTGTGCAACTTTTTGACAAGTTTATTATAACCTCTTTAAGAAGGGAAAGCAACCGAATTTTCTTTGTGTCTGCCGCCGCAAAGCTGAAACATTTCGGTTTCATTCCGGTTTCGGCTTTGTTTTTGAAAAACAGGCGCAGACAGGCGTGTTTTGCAAAAAGTCTGATTTTTTGGAAATTTGTTGTTGACAAAGCCTGTGTTTTACGCTATAATAGCCAACGTCGCCGGGAGCGAAACCCCGGCAGACCACATGAAATGTGCGGCCGTAGCTCATCTGGTAGAGCGCCACCTTGCCAAGGTGG
Source organism: Faecalibacterium sp. BCRC 81149 (assembly GCF_022750605.1). NCBI lineage: Bacteria > Bacillati > Bacillota > Clostridia > Eubacteriales > Oscillospiraceae > Faecalibacterium > Faecalibacterium sp. BCRC 81149. Next base: position 89,678 of record NZ_QXJA01000005.1, read on the forward strand.
AGGTAGCGAGTTCGAGCCTCGTCGGCCGCTCCATTTTGTGGAAGTTTAGCTCAGCTGGGAGAGCATCTGCCTTACAAGCAGAGGGTCAGCGGTTCGAGCCCGTTAACTTCCACCATGTGGCCCGGTAGCTCAGTTGGTTAGAGCACCAGCCTGTCACGCTGGGGGTCGTCGGTTCGAGCCCGATCCGGGTCGCTGCTGCTTCTCTGGAAGCAGCTTATATGCCTCTGTAGCTCAGTCGGTAGAGCAGGGGACTGAAAATCCCCGTGTCATTGGTTCGATTCCGATCGGAGGCACTTTATATGCGGCCGTAGCTCATCTGGTAGAGCGCCACCTTGCCAAGGTGGAGGTAGCGAGTTCGAGCCTCGTCGGCCGCTCCAGACAAACAAGCCACTGCAAAACATGATTCGTCGTGTGATGCAGCGGCTTTTTTGTACGTTGAAAGCTTTTTTGGAATTGGAAAAGGAGGGAAAAACGCAGTGATATTCGGCAAGTACATCAACCGGTATTACCTCAAGCATGCTCCCGTACTGCTGCTGGGCCTTGCCGCCCTGCTGACGGTGGATTACATCCAGCTTTTGATCCCGCAGCTCTACCGGCTGGTCATCAACGGAGTGAACCTTGGCCAGGTGGTGGTGAACGGTGAGACGCTGCTCTTTACCAAAGAGGTGCTGCTGCAGCACATCTGCCTGCCCATGATCTGGATCGTGGTGCTGATGGTCATTGGGCGCTTTTTGTGGCGCATCTGTTTCTTCGGCTCGGCGGTGCGGGTCGCGGCAGACCTGCGGGAGCGGATGTTCGACCACAGCCGCAGGCTGTCCCAGCAGTACTATCAGGTGAACAAGGTCGGCAACCTGATGAGCCTGTACACCAACGACCTGGACACCATTCAGGAGTGCTTCGGCGACGGCGTGCTGATGTTCTTCGACGCGCTGACCCTGGGTCTGCTGGCTCTTTATAAGATGTGGACCATGGACGTGCGGCTGACCCTGCTGGCCCTGATCCCGGCGCTTATCATGTTTGCCATCGGCACCCAGATGAGCAAGGTGATGACCCGGCGCTGGGAGGAGCGGCAGGAGGCCTTCTCCGGCCTTTCCGATTTTGCGCAGGAGAACTTTTCTGGCATTGCGGTCATCAAGGCCTTTGTCAAGGAGTACAAGGAACTGCAGGCCTTCCGGAAGCTGAACAAGGAAAACGAGGAGATCAACGTGACCTACACGAAGATCGCCACCCTGCTGGAGGTGCTGGTGACCCTGTTCGTGGAGTCCGTGATCTGCATCATTCTGGGCTACGGCGGTTATCTGGTCTATCAGGGCCGGTTCAACGCCGGCCAGCTGGTGGAGTACATCGGCTACTTTGAGGCCATCGTCTGGCCCATCATGGCTGTGTCCATGCTGATCGAAAAGACCAGCCGCGGCAAGGCCTCCCTGAACCGCATCACCGAGCTGCTGGATGCCCCCATCGACGTGGCCGACCGCCCCGGCGTGGCCGACCTGACCGACCCCAAAGGCGGCATCGAGTTCCGCCACCTGAACTTCCGCTACCCGGACGGCGAGTACGATGTGCTGCGGGATATCTCCTTTACCATTGCGCCCGGCGAGAGCGTGGGCATCGTTGGCAAGACCGGTGCGGGCAAGACCGCGCTGGTGGACCTGCTGCTGCGCACCTATAATGTGCCGGACGGAACCCTGTTCGTGGACGGCAGGGATGTGAACAGCCTCTCCATCCACTCGGTGCGCAATGCCTGTGCCTACGTTCCGCAGGATAATTTCCTGTTCTCGGATACCATCGCCCACAACATTGCCTTTGGTGTGGACGATGCCACCCCCGAGGACATCGAGCGGGCGGCAAGCATGGCCGATGTGCGGGATAATATCGTGGATTTCAAGGACGGCTACGAGACCGTTCTGGGCGAACGCGGCGTGACGGTGTCCGGTGGTCAGAAGCAGCGCATCTCCATCGCCCGCGCCCTGCTCAAGGACGCACCCATCCTGATCCTGGATGACTCTGTCTCGGCGGTGGATACCAGCACCGAGAAGATCATTCTGGACAACCTCAAGAACAGCCGGGCAGGCAAGACCACCCTGCTCATTGCCCACCGCATTTCCACGGTGGAGCGGCTGGATAAGATCATCTTCCTCAACGAGGGCCGGGTGGAAGCCGTCGGCCCCCACGACCAGCTGTATGCTTCCTGCCTGGAGTACCGCCGGATGGTCGATCTGCAGCGGCTGGAGGATGAGACGAAGGGAGGCGAAAACGCATGATGCATCTGAATCCGTTGGTTCTGGTGGGCGCTGTCATCGGCGTGATCACCGCCCTGCTGGTGGCAGCTTATGCCGCCGTCAAGGACAAAAAGACCGCCATGGGCTTTGAGCGCAACATGGAGGACGGCGAGATCATGCGCCGCCTTGCCCGCTATGCCCGGCCCTACCTGAGCAAATTCCTCATTGTGGGCCTGCTGATGCTCTTCTCCATTGCCTACGATATCATTTCACCCCTCATCGTGGGCCGCATCGAGGAGCTGGTGGCCGGGGAGTTTGAACTCCGCGCCCTCTTCCTGGGCGTGTCAGTGTATGCAGGCGTGCTGGTGTTCTCTATGGGCAGTACCTACCTGCAGGCCGTGATTTTGCAGCGGGTGGGCCAGCGCATCATCTCCGATCTGCGCGAGGATCTGTTCAGCCACATTGAATCTTTGGCACACGAGCAGCTCAACGAGATCCCGGTGGGCAAGCTGGTCACCCGAGTGACCAACGATACCAACGCCATCTCCATGATGTTCACCAACCTCTTGGTCCAGCTGACCAAGAACAGCTTTGTCATTCTGGGCATTCTGGTGGCCATGCTCTGCCTGAACTACGAGCTGACCCTGATGGTGCTCTGCTTTGTGCCCTTCATCGTGATCTTCACGGTCATCTTCCGCAAGTTCTCCCGCCGCGCCAACCGCAAGCTCAAGAACGCGACCACCGATATCAATACCTATCTGTCCGAAAACCTGTCCGGCATCAAGGTCACCCAGATCTTTGGCCGAGAGGACGAGAAGATGGAGGACTTCCGCCAGAAGAGCCAGAAGCTGGCCCGGGCCAATCAGGAGCAGATCTTCGTGTTCAGCGTGTTCCGTCCGCTGGTGTATATGCTCTATGTCAGCTCGATCCTGTGCCTGTTCTATCTGGGCGGCATGGGTCACCTGAACAACGTCAGCTTTCTGGGTCAGACCATTTCCAGCGGCACCATCGTCACCTTTTATATGTATATCTCCAAGTTCTTCACCCCCATCCAGAACCTGGCCGAGCAGTTCAATTGGCTGCAGTCGGCGCTGGCATCGGCAGAAAAGGTGTTCTCCATCATGGACATCCAGCCCAGGATGCAGGATGCCCCCGATGCCATTGAGCTGGACGAGGTGAAGGGCGAGATCGAGTTCCGGGACGTGTGGTTCAGCTACGTTCCCGGCGAGTGGGTGCTGCAGGGCGTTTCCTTCCATGTGGATGCCCGCCAGACGGTGGCCTTTGTGGGTTCCACCGGCTCCGGCAAGAGCACCATCCTCTCCCTGATCTGCCGGAACTACGAGTTCCAGAAGGGCCAGATCCTGATCGACGGTATCGACATCCGCAAGATCAGGATCTCCTCCCTGCGCAGGCACTTCGGCCAGATGCTGCAGGACGTGTTCCTGTTCTCGGGCACCATCCGCTCCAACATCGTTCTGCGGGAAGAGGGTATCCCCGACAGCGAGATCATGGAGGTCTGCCGCTACGTCAACGCTGACAAGTTCATCAACAAGCTGGACCACGGGCTGGACGAAGAGGTGCGTGAGCGCGGCAACAACTTCTCCGCCGGACAGCGGCAGCTGCTCAGCTTTGCCCGCACCATCATCCATAAGCCCAGCGTGATGATCCTGGATGAAGCTACCGCCAACATCGACACCGAGACCGAGCTGCTCATTCAGGATTCGCTGGAAAAGATGCGCACCGTGGGCACCATGCTCATTGTGGCCCACCGGCTGTCCACCATCCAGCATGCGGACAACATCATCGTGCTGTCCCACGGTAAAATTCTGGAGCAGGGCACCCACCAGCAGCTGCTGGCCCGGCATGGCCGCTACTACCAACTGTATACCCTGCAATACCACAAGGCGCAGCTGAACGCAGCCGAATAAGCGCATACAGAAAGGCCGCTGACCTGAGATGGGTCAGCGGCCTTTCTGCCTGCACCGGGGGTGGAGTCGTCCGCTTCCGGATCGTTGAGGGAACGCAATTAACACTTGCAAAACAGGTGCATCGCTCGTATAATAGAATACGGAAAAATAATAAAAAAGAAGAGGAACGGAAAGGAGAGGCTGCAGGATGCAGTGGATCGATGCGATCGGCTACGAAGAAGTGATGACCTTTCTGCGCAGTACACCGGCGAACCTCTTTTTCAAGGATACGGAATGCCGTTATCTTTTTATTTCGGACGTTAGGACTTTCTTCCCCTACGGAGAAGGGCAGGAAGAGGATGTGCTGGGCAAGACAGATCTGGAGATCTGGAGCAGCGAGGAACAGGCCCGCTTTTATTATGAGCAGGACCAGAAGGTGCTTGCCACCGGCAAGGGAACCGGCTATATCACCGAGGTGCCCCGGAAGGATGGGACGGCATACTATCAGATCAAAAAGAACCCCGTTGTGCTGGAGGGAAAGATCATTGGCATCGTGGGGCTTATTGGTGATATCACCGAACGGGTGCGGCTGGAAAAGCAGGCCGAGAATTGGGCCATCCACGATGAACTGACCGGTCTGTATAACCGCAACTACCTGAAGATAAAGGGCGCAGAGCAGTTGAAGAAAACCACCATGCCCGTCACGATCATTATGGGCGATTGTAACTACCTGAAGCGTGTGAATGATGCCTACGGACACGAGTACGGCGACCTGCTGCTCAAGCGGGTGGGCCGGGTGATCCGGGAAAACCTGCCGCCGGAAAGCGTGGCCCTGCGGATGGGCGGCGATGAATTCCTCATTGCCTGCAACCACTTCTCTGCAGAAGAGGCCGAACAGCTGATCGAGAGGCTGCACGGGGAGCTGGCCCGCCAGAGCGATGACCGCCTCAAGCTGGATGTTGCCTTTGGATACCACACTGTGACAGAAGGCCCCTTTGATTATATCGCAGTCTACCATGCTGCCGACCGGGATATGTACCGGAACAAGCGCAAAAACCGCTGAAAATGCGGATGAAAAAAGCCTCAGCCCGATCTCCAAGGGCTGAGGCTTTTTTGGCAATCTGTTACATCAGGGCAGTGAGCACCAGCGCGCAGAGAGGGAAAACGCCATCTGCGGCGGCTTACAGGATCACATTTTTGATGAGCAGGGAAACGCTGCCGTCCGGATCGTGGAGGAACTCCAGCTCGGAATCGGAGTTCAGCAGCTCGGTGGGGATCTTGACCTCGATGCCGTTGGCGGTGCGGATGCTCCGGCTCTCCATCCGGCGGATGCGGGCGGGAGTCACGGTGACAGGAGCAGCGGCCTCTTCCAGCACCTCGCTCTTCTCCACATAGTCATCAAAGGGCACAGCGGCCAGTGGGTATTCCTCGGCCAGCTGCTGGCGCACCTGCTCCACCGATACCTGATTGTCGTTGTCGGCAGCCTGGTTGGCAATGAGCATGGCCACCTGCGCGTCGGCATGGGGCTCGTCCTCATAGGCATCCTTCACAGCCTGTGCGGCGGCCTCCTGAATGGCCTGCAGCTTCTTTTTCTCGGGCTCGGCCTGGGTATACTGGAACACAACAGAGGAGAGGTAGAACTCCTTGTGGCCGTCGATGTCGTATTTCTTTTCCAGCAGGCGCATGGAATAGTCCGTCAGGTTGACGAGCGCACCCTCCTCCACCTTGCCGCTCTGGGTGGGCAGGCAGGCCCGCTGCTGGATGATGGAGTTGACCGGGGCACCCTCCACGGTCTCGGTGTAGTGGGTGTAGCCGTTTTTATAGTTCAGCTTGAGGATGCCCAGCCAGGGCGCGCCGTCCCGGGTGAAATCCACCACGGCCAGGTCCGCCCCGGGGATGGTGGTGTGGGCGTGCATGTAATCGAACAGCACCCCCGCAATGCGGCAGGACAGATCAATGAAATCCTGATTGTGTTCCAGCTCGTTCCGGAAAGCCGAATCCGGCAGGGGGCGGCACTGGCGGATCTCATCGCTGGCCAGCAGCTTTTCGATATGATTCTGTAAGTAGGCGGTCTTTTCGGCAGTCAGCTCCATGCCGCCGCCGCTGAGCACCGGCGCGTCCAGCGTGGTGTCCAGCACATGCAAAATTGCCTGATGGATGATGATCTCCATGGGTCAAAACCTCATTTCCCGGGTGATTGTGATGTTCCTGCCCAGTATAGCACATCCGGAACAAAAAGGCGAGAGGGAGCGCAAAGGCTTGTCAACCGCCGCCCGAGATGCTACAATGGGGCTGACCAAACATCCGGACAAGCCGAAAGGGGAGTGTGTTATGGAATTTCGGGACAAGCCGATGCAGAACCTCATCCGCATCAAGGAAAAGGAGATCTGCAAAAATGTGCAGGAGCTGCTGCTGGACGGTGAGCAGATCGTGGGGGCTTACAAGACCGTGCGCGATCAGGCTGTGTTCACCACCCACCGCATTTTTATGGTGGATATGCAGGGGATGACCGGTACCCGGCAGGAGATCTTTGTGCTGCCCTACCGCAAGATCCTGCATTACGGCATCAAGACGGCAGGCTTCGGTGACCCGCTGCAGACCTCAGAGCTGACGGTCTGCTTTGCGGATGAGCACGAGGCAAAGTTCGGCTTCATCGGGCAGGATGAGCTGCTGGCGGTGGCACGGGCCATCAGCCGGTGCATCCTGTAACAGAACAAACGTAAAACGCCCGTTCCGGCTTCTGACCCCGGAGCGGGCGTTTTACATTGCTGTAATATGCGAAAAAAGGAGAATGTCGAAGGGTCAGCAGGCGGCGCGATCTCTGCGGCCGGCCTCGAGCATGTAGTGCAGGAAGCCGGTGACATCAGCAGGGTCGGTGACAGAGATGTCAAAGCCCTTGGAGGGAGCGTCCATCATCTGGAACAGCTCGGTGGCGGCGTTGTCCTTTTTCAGGTCGCAGGTCTCGCCATTGTCCAGGTGCAGGAGCACACTGCCGCGGCTGACGGCTACCTGATGCATGAAACGGTCTTTATCAAGATACTGGATGCGAAGCATAAAAATACCTCCCACAAAGAAATGTTTTATTCTGGAAGAGTCCCTCGGGCCAGGCTGCCCGTGGGGAACGCTTCTCGGGAACCGGATCAAGCCGCGCCGGGGGTTGTTTTCCGCCCCCTGCGGTGTTATACTGTGCTTGCTGGTTCTGATGAAATAATACCACGAAACTGGCACGATAGATAGAATAAAAACACCCGATTTGTACAACAAAATCGGCTTTGATAAAAAATATTCAAAGTATTGCGGAAAGGAATTGTTCAATATGGCGTTTCAGACGAGCTGTGTCACTGGTGCCAATATCGTTACCGGGCTGACCTGCCAGCAGGATGTTATGGCCGATGCCGAGGGGCGGGAACTGGTCCAGCATGGCAGCGCCCTGTTTCCCATTGCCTGCTACGCGGAGAACCTGAAAAGCTATTCGGTGGCCTGGCACTGGCACGAGGAGTTTGAGTACATACTGGCCATGAAGGGCCCCCTGACGGTGGACGTGAACAAGACCCGGGTGACCCTGCAGACGAATCAGGGCGTGTTCCTGAACTCCGGCATCCTCCACGCGGTGGAGCAGGCGGAAAAAGGGGAGGCCCTGCTTCACTCGGGTGTGTTCCATCCCCGGCTGGTGGGCGGAATGGACACCATCTTCTGGCAGAAGCTCATCCGACCCATGCTCCAGCCGGATGCCCCGGCGTTTTTTCTGCTGGATGGGGCTGTGCCCTGGCAGGCGCAGGTGCTTGCCTGCCTGCGGGAAGCCTGGCAGGCGGTTGCCGTGGAGCCCTTTGATTACGAGAACCGGGTGCGTTATTATCTCTCTGCGGCACTGCGGCTGTTGAGCACCCAGTGCGTGGGCGGCAAGACCAAGGTCTCACAGCAGGAGCAGATCGCCGCCGAGCGGATGAAGCAGATGCTCCGCTTTGTGGAGGAGCACTATGCCGAGGAGCTGACTGTGGAACGCATCGCGGCCAGCGTGGCCCTGAGCGAGAGCGCCTGCCTGCGCAGCTTCCGGCAGATGCTGGGCATCACGCCCATCCAGTATGTCAAGCAGTTCCGGGTGGAAAAGGCCGCCGAGCTGCTCCGCTCCACCCGGCTCAAGACGGGCGAGATCGGGATGGAGTGCGGCTTTGCAGATGGCAGCTACTTCATTAAGACCTTCCGGGAGATCAAGCACTGCACACCCAAGGAATACCGCGCAAAATTCTGCTGAAATGTCTGAGATAGGAATAGGAGAAAATAATCCCCATGCAGCACAGTCTGACCCAAGGACCCATTACAAAGAATATCCTGCTGTTTGCCCTGCCGCTGATGTTCGGCAACCTGCTGCAGCAGATGTACAACATTGCCGACACCTGGGTGGTGGGCCGCTTCCTCGGCGCGGATGCGCTGGCGGCGGTGGGTTCCTCCTACACCCTGATGACCTTCCTGACCTCGATCCTGCTGGGCCTGTGCATGGGCAGCGGCGCGGCTGTGTCCATGCAGTACGGCAGCGGCGAGACCGAGAAGATGCGGCAGAGCGTGTTCCAGTCCTTCCTGCTCATTGCGGGCATCGCCCTGGTGCTCAACCTGCTGGTCTATCTGGGGCTGAACGGCATTCTGTGGGTGCTGCGGGTGCCCGCAGAGCTTTGTCCGCTGATGAAGGACTACCTGCTCATCATCTTTCTGGGCATTGCGGCCACCTTTTTGTATAACTATTTCGCAAACCTTCTGCGGGCCATCGGCAATTCCGTGGTGCCGCTGGCATTCCTGGCTGTATCAGCCATCCTGAACGTGATCTTGGATCTGGTCTGTGTCCTTGTGCTTGACTGGGGCGTGAAGGGTGCCGCCGTGGCAACTGTCTTTTCCCAGTATGTGTCCGGGGTGGGCATCGGCTTGTACACCCTGAAAAAGTTCCCGCAGCTCTGCCCGAAACGGACAGACTGCAGGTGGGACCGGAAGAACCTTGCCAATATCCTGAATCTCTCGGTGATGACCAGCGTTCAGCAGTCCATTATGAATTTTGGCATCCTGATGGTGCAGGGTCTGGTCAACAGCTTCGGCACGGTTATCATGGCGGCCTTTGCGGCGGCGGTGAAGATCGATTCCTTTGCCTATATGCCGGTGCAGGATTTTGGCAACGCATTCTCGACCTATGTGGCCCAGAATTACGGGGCAGGCCAGCCGGACCGCATCAAAAAAGGGATCCGCAGTGCCGGGCTGACAAGCGCGGTGTTCTGCATCGTCATCAGCGTGCTGGTCTGCGCCTTTGCCGCCCCGCTCATGGGGATTTTCATCGACCCGGCTCAGACCGGGATCATCGCGGCGGGCGTGCAATACCTCCGCATCGAGGGCGCGTGCTACATCGGCATTGGCGTGCTCTTTCTGCTCTACGGCTACTACCGGGCGGTCAACCAGCCGGGGATGTCGGTCATTCTGACCATTGCTTCCCTTGGCACCCGTGTGGCGCTGGCCTACCTGCTTTCTGCCACGCCGCTGGGTGTTACCGGCATCTGGCTCAGTGTGCCCATCGGCTGGGCACTGGCAGATGCCATCGGCATTGGGTATTATTTGAAAAAGAGAACATAAAATATCCCCCGCTGCAAAACGTGTTCTGGCACGTCTGCAGCGGGGGATCGTGTTTTTTCTGGGGTTCGAAGGGATTCGGGCAGAGGCTTATTCCCCCACGGCGGGGACGTTCTGCATCGTCCAGAGGAGCTTCTGGACATCTATGCTGCCCATGTGGGTGGGTTCCTCACCCAGACGGAGGAGATCGGTCTGCTGGGCGGTAACAGTCTGCCACTGGGGCAGGTCTGCGCCGTTGGGGTCGCCGGTCTTGGCAAAGTTGGTCAGGTAATCCACCATCTGAGCGCTGAGGGCGGTGTCCCTCTCAGTGAAGGGCCGCCAGCAGTGAGCCAGCGTGCCGAACCAGTACCACAGGTCGCTGGAATGCCAGGCACCACGGTCATCACCGGGGAGCTGGCGGTCGAAGAACCAGCCATAGCTGTCGGCGTTCCGGGCGCACCAGTCCTGAGCCATCTGGTAGAGGTAGGGCGGAACGATATCCTCACTGGTGAAGCCAATGAGGTAAGGGATATGGTGCTGTTCGTCGGCAGCCAGCGTCTCGGGGCCGGTCTTGACCTGGAAACGGCCATCCACCACAGGCTCGCAGCCCAGACCCTTGAACTGGGGCTGGGTGCGGACGGCATCCCAGGCTGCAAACAGTCTGGCGGGGGCGAGGGCACGGAACTCAGCCAGCGTGCTGCACCCGGCGGCTTCCATGACCTGCTTCCAGAACGGGTAGTGGGCCGCGGCAGGCTTGGCCGTCAGCATCTGGCTCACGCCGCCGCCGCTGCTCATCACGGCCTTGGAGAACAGCCCCCTGGTGATGGGGGAGAGGACAAGCTGCTGGACGCTCATGGCACCGGCACTCTGGCCCATGATGGTGATGTTGTTGGCATCACCGCCAAAGGCAGCGATGTTGGCGCGCACCCACTGCAGGGCCGCCAGCTGATCCAGAAGGGCGTAGTTGCCGGTGGACCCGGCCTCATCGGCCAGCTCGGGCAGGCAGACAAAGCCCATGGGACCGAGCCGGTAGTTGATGGTCACAGCCACGCAGCCTTTGGTGGGCCAGACGGGGCCGTCGAAGTGCTTCTCGTGGCCGCAGCCGCCGGTAAAGCCGCCGCCGTGAATGTAGAAGATGACCGGCAGTCTGTCCCCGGGAGCTGCATCAGCAGGGGTCCAGATGTTCAGGAACAGGCAGTCCTCGCTGTAAGTGTAAGTCTCGCCCTTGCGGAACTCGTTGTAGTAGAAGGCTTTTCCGGGTGCAGCGGCTTCGTCATAGAAGGCGCGGGGCTGGTAGCAGCAGGCACCGTATTGGGTGGCATCGTAGACACCGTCCCAGTGGGTGACGGGGATGGGGGACTCCCACCGCCCGGCGGTGGCGTAGCGGATGCCCTTGTAAGCGGTGATACCCGGCCACTGGCAGGCCGTGCCGGAGATCACGCCGCAGGGCGTGGTGCGCTCAAAGCTCATGGGGAAACCTCCTTATCTTACTCTGCCGCTTTCAGGCCCCGGATGTCCTCGCCCGCAAACAGGCAGGGGACAAAGGAGGAAAGGCGGCTGGAGATCTTTTCGGTGTATCGCTTTTCCAGCAGGGAGCCATCCGCAATGTTGGTGGTGACGATGGTGGGCAGACCGGCTCCCAGGCGGTTATTCAGCAGGCTGTAAAAAGTGGTGATGAAGTAGGGGGTGACGAACTCGGTGCCCAGATCGTCCAGGATCAGCAGGTCGGCGGCAGAGGCGGTGCGCAGCAGGGTCTCGGCATCCTCGGAGGAGTCGAAGCGAGCGTTTTCCAGCTTGCCGAAGAAGTCTGGGCTGGAAACGTAGATCACGTCAAAATCCTTTTGCAGTACGATGCCCGCAATGGCAAGGGCGGCGTGGGTCTTGCCCAGCCCCGCGTTGCCAAAAAGCATCAGGCTCTCGCTGTTGTGGTCGAATTCCTCAGCGTAGCTGCGCAGGTCCTCCAGCAGGCCGCCCATGTAGGTGCGGACAGGCTCACCCAGCTTCTCGTCCATGGTGTTGGGGTAGTACCGCAGCTCCATGGTGTCAAAACTGGAAATGGACAGGCTGGACAGCGCCTCGATCTCCTCCCGCCGCAGACCCTGCATCAGCTTGTGAACGCAGGTGCAGGTGCGGCCCTGCACGCTGCCGGTATCCTGGCACAGCTTGCAGGTGAATTTGGGCTCCAGCGCATCCGCAGGGCGACCGCTGGCGGCCAGCAGGGCGGTGAGCTCCTGCCGGGCTTTGCTCAGTGCGGCGGCGGCTTCGGTGCGGTCTTTTCCGGCAGCGCCTGCCAGCGCGCAGCGGATGCCCCGCACCCGCACCTCGTCCTCAGCGTGGCGCAGGGCCGGGATGGCGGCCTCCGCCTCCAGCCGGGCATCCTCGGCATTGGCGCGGGCGGTCTGCCGCCGCAGAGCCACCGTGCGCAGGGCGGCTTGATAAAGTTCCTGTTTGGTACGCATAAAAGCTCCTTATTCTGCAGGCGTGTCCGTTTTTTTGCGGAGCGGACGGCGGCGGGCAGCGTTCTTGAGAAAATCGTTTCCGCTGGGTTCGGCGCGGTCCACCCGGAGGTTCCGGCTGGCACCCATCCCGGCCACCGGGCCCCGCACATCGTGGACGGTGCGCAGGCCCTTGGCGTTCCAGGTCTTGAGGATGCTGTTCCAGTACCAGAGATCCCGCTTGGGTCCGGCCTGTACGGCGGCTTCCTGCACCATGGCATCATCGTAGCCGTAGACCTCATACCAGCGGGCAATGGCCTTGCGCCCGCCAAGGGTCAGCTCGGTGTCAGCAATGCCCAGCAGGCCGCTGACGTACTGCTCCCGCTGGGCGCGCAGGGCCAGCAGCTGGAGGTGTGCATCGGCCTGTTCGCCGGTCTCCACACCCTCGGCCCGCCAGACTTTCAATTCGTGGCTGACGGCACCCATCGTCCGCTTGCCCCGGCTGGCCACATAGGCCACGCAGAGCATGACGGTCTCGGGTGCAAAGGCCTCCTGCACATAGAAGTTTACCAGCTTTTCCATTTCGGGGTGGGTCAGCGGGCGGGCAAAGCTGGTCTGGGCGCAGTCGATGAGGGAGGAGATCATGGGGTCGGTGCGGCTGGCCGCAGCGATCTCGCTCCAGGTCATGGGGGCAGGGGCTGTGGGCTCCTCGCCCGGGGCGGCGTTCTCCTCGTACCGTTCCAGCAGACCCGCACCGGCCCAGAAGGACAGTGCACTCTCGGCGGTCATCTTGCTGCGGAGCTTTAAGTCGGCGCAGAGCTTCTCCGGGTCAGTGATGCCGGTGGCCAGCACATACAGAGCCACCCGGACGTTATATTCCTCCGCAATGCCCAGCTTGGAAAAGACCAGCTGCGGCACCGGGATGGTGTCACCCTTGAATTCTTTCAGTCGATAGATCATGGTGCACCTCAGTGTTGTGTTTCGGCATCCGGTTCCGGTGCGGGCGGTGTCCAGGGTTCGCAGTCCAGGATGGACGGGTGGGCGCTCCAGCGTTCCGGTTCGGCGTTGTAGGCATCGTTCAGATATTGGGCGACTGCGGTGCGGCCCTCCTCGGTCATCGGGAAGATCTCCCGCCGCCGCAGGGCCGGGTCGGTCTTGTCCAGCGTCCACGGCTCGGGCCAGAGATCTACCGTGAGGATGGCTTCTTCTTTTTTGGCCTCCTCGCCGCCGTCCGGGTCGGGGACAGAGCGCTTGCCCGGGGTGATGAGGTAGCGCATCCCGTCCTCGTTGCCGCTGAATGAGTTCTTGTTCTGCAGGTAGTGCAGCATGGGCACAAAGATCATGTAGAATTCCTTCCGTTGTGATAATCTATCTTTCATTATAAAGCAACTGGCGCAAAAAGCAAGTTTTTTCCGCCTGCCGCGTTCCGACAGAAAAAACTGTTGACAAAACCGCTGCACTTTGCTACACTAATGGAGCAGTCCTGCAGGGTTAGCTCATCCGGTAGAGCGACTGCTTCCCAAGCAGTAGGCGGCGGGTTCGAGTCCCGTATCCTGCTCCAAAAAATAGCGCTCCAACGTGTGGTAAAGAACATGTTGGGGCGCTTTGCATTTTGATGTACTTTTGGCGGGCGGCTTGTGCTTTGCCGGAAAATATGGTTCAATAGAGGAAAACAGACGGGAACGCACAGCGACCAAGACAAAACGAGGTGGACACAATGAATCTGAAAGAAGCATTCCGCTATCAGAACAAGCTGCAGGCCCTTTTGGACGAGGCCCAGGGCATTCTGGACTGCGATTCCAACGTTACCAAGGTGGCAAATACCTATCTGCGCCACAAGGTCATGGCAGAGGCTGAGGACGAGACGATCCTGGACCTGCCCCAGACTGAATACGCCCAGCAGATCACCGATATTGCCCGGTTTATGCTCTATCTGCTGGAGGAGAAGGGCCGCCTGTTCGCTGCCATCCGCAAGGCAAAGGATGCGCTGGACATGGATATGGACAGCGAGGTCAGTTTGAACGCTGCGCGGCAGAGCGTGGCGCGCACTTTCAAGCGAATGAATGACCTGCGCAGCTCCGAGCAGCTGCTTTCCGGCGGCGGTACCGGCTACCGTTTCAATGCGGAGGGAAACCAGATCGCCTACCGCTGTGATGTGAAGCGGGTGACCACCATCAACTACGACCGCAAGGTCATCCATGCTGCTCTGGGCAAGCTGAACCGGCAGGCGGACGAGACCTCCAACCGGATCGACCTGTGCCTTGTGACCTCCCGGGTGGACTATGCAGTCCCCTTTGATGTGAACGCCAGCTTTGCCGAAGCATTTGAGACCTATCTGGAAAGCACTAATGCCTGAATGAACGCTCCACCGGCCATTTTGGGTGCGGCAAGCGCCAGGTGCGCGGCTGCCGGTTCAGGTGCAGATGAACGATAACGCTGCACAGTTCCGCAAGGAAGTTTCGGTCCGGTTCACCTTACGAGCCAGCATAATTGAAAAAATCTTGCGTTCGGCTTTTCCGCCACCGCCAGACGCTTTTCCGCCGAAACCGTCCCTTGCTCTTTCCCGCATTCCTGCTACCGTGCTTACGTCTCCATGGGCAGGCAGGCAAGCCACCCTTTCTGAATTTGCCCCGCAGACTGCTGCGGGAGCATTTTTCCGCCTGCGGGGCGGGTGCACTGCATCCCCCATTTTGCAGGCAGAGCAAATGGCAGAAGCTGCCCTGGATGCTTGCCGTATCCAAAATGGCCGGTGCAAAACCGGAGGGATAAGCGATGAAGTGCTGCAGCCCCGGCGGTAAAAAAACTGCCGGGGCTGCAATTCTTGGAGGGAGTCGTTCGTATTCCAGACAAAGCAACTGAATTTAGACAAAGACGAGGTATGATCATGTCAACCAAACCGATTCGTCCCGCTGCCGCAAATTGCATTGACCTGAGTGCAGCAGCACTTCATCTCATTGCCATGGCGCTGATGCTGATGGATCACCTGTGGGCGACCCTTCTGCCGGCGCAGGACTGGCTGACCTGTGCCGGGCGGCTGGCGTTCCCTATCTTTGCGTTTATGACAGTGGAAGGCTACTTTCATACCCGAAATCTGAAGCGTTATGTCCTGAGGCTGCTGTTGTTTGCACTGCTTTCGGAAGTGCCCTTTGATCTGATGTACGGCGGCACTTGGTTTTACCCGGTGCACCAGAATGTCATCTGGACGCTGCTGCTGGGGCTTCTGGGGGTGCATCTGATGGAAACGGTGCGCAAAAAGCAGAAAACAGGACTGTACCTGCTGGTGGCTGCCCTTGTGGTGGTGGCGGGCGCGGTACTAGGCACGCTGGGCATGGTGGATTACTACGGTGCCGGTGTGCTGACCGTGTTCATCTTCTACTTTTTCCACGGACGCAAGTGGTGGTGTCTGCTGGGGCAGCTGGCGGCGCTGTATTGGGTCAACGTGGTGCTTCTGGGCGGGCTGATGTACCCCATCCGGCTGTTCGGCATGGAGTTTGAGCTGTGTCAGCAGGGGCTTGCGCTGCTGGCGCTGGTGCCCATCTGGCTGTATCGCGGGCGGCAGGGCTGCCACAGCAAACCGTTCCAGTATGCCTGCTACGCCTTTTACCCGGTACACATGCTGCTGCTCGTGCTGGCGCTGAATTTCGTGAACCGATAAGAACGCAACTGTATCCCTGTGGGCATGGATGCCTGCAATCTGATGGTATCCCGGGGGGATCTATTCTGCACTTTCCTGAGTCTGCTCTGTGGGCTTGATGGTCTTGACCTGCAAGGTGAAATACAGAAGATGGCAGACCCACACCACGATAATGCAGATCCTGCCGATGGGAGCATTTTTCATACAAAGAAAACCGATCGCCATGACAGCGGTGACCATTGCAATGATCTTGCATTTTGTTCCTGCTGTCATGGCTTTTTTCTGCACAAAGCTGTCAAGAAGCATTTTGTGTGCGCTTTTCTGCGGAACGAAAGCGTGGTATACTGAATGGAACACCCGCAGGAGGTAAAATGCCCCATGAAAAAAGATAGATCGTTCCGCCCGGACCGGGTCCTCTCCTATTTCAGGGCGGAGTGGTTCCCGCTGCTCCTTGTGACCCTTTCGGGCCTTGTCTATAACATCGGTTTGCTGGCCGCGCCGTGGTTCGAGGGCCGGTTGGCCCAGTGTCTGGCGGATATCCTGGGCGGCAGTGAGGCCGCTGCCCAAATGGCGCTGCTGGTGCTGGCCTACATTGCAGTCACACTGCTGGTGCAGGCGGCGCGCTTCATCAAACGCTTTTATGTGCGCCGCTTTGCCAACAACATCAACCGCCGGATGAAGGGCATCCTGTACGCCAATCTGGTGCGGCAGAGCCGGGCAGCGCTGGAAAAAGAGGGGGCCGGTGAACTGATGACCAAAGCCATCTCCGATGTGGACGACTGTGTGGAGGGAATGCGCAAGTTCACCACGGAGGTGTTCGACACCGGTGTGGCGCTGGCGGGCTATGCGGTCATGCTGCTGGTATACGATTGGCGGCTGGCGATCTTGGGCCTGCTTTTTACTCCGGTGTCCTATGTCTGCGCGGCAGGAATGAAAAAACCGGTGCAGCGCGCCGGTGCAGCTTATAAAAAGGCCGCCGGTGCCCTGAGCAGTGCCACGCTGGACCGTGCCCGGAATGCCGTGACCTACCGCATCTACGGCTGCGAGGAGGCCCGGATGGAAAAATACGAGGAGGCCCTGAGCCTTTATGAAAAGACTGCCGTGCGGAACAACGTGTGGCAGTCCGCGCTGCCGCCGCTTTATCTGGCGGCATCCGAGGCAGGGACCCTCTTCATCCTGTGGTTCGGCGCAAAGAATGTGCTGGGTACTGGCTGGAACCACTGGGATATCGCCGCCTTCACCACCTTCCTTTCCTGTTTCACAAAGCTGGTGGTCAAATCCTCCAAGGTGGCCAAGCTCTTCAACGCGGTG
Source organism: Faecalibacterium sp. BCRC 81149 (assembly GCF_022750605.1). NCBI lineage: Bacteria > Bacillati > Bacillota > Clostridia > Eubacteriales > Oscillospiraceae > Faecalibacterium > Faecalibacterium sp. BCRC 81149. Next base: position 106,767 of record NZ_QXJA01000005.1, read on the forward strand.
CAAAAGGCGGAGGTCTCCTGGAAGCGCATCAGACCCCTGATGAAAACACCCGAGCAGCTGGATGCCCTGCAGATCCCGGCGGCACAGGATGTGACGCTGAAAGAACTCGCCTTCTCCTATGGCGAAGAGCCTGTCTTTTCCGGCCTGAGCCTGACGGCCCATCCCGGCGATATCATCGGCATCACCGGCCCGGTCGCCTGTGGAAAATCCACCCTTGGCCGCGTGTTTCTTTGTGAAGCACCCTATCAAGGCTCGGTCTGCTTTGGCGGCAGGGAACTTTCCACCCTGACCCCGCGCCAGATCGCCGCCACGGTCGGGTATCTGGGCCATGACCCGGAACTGAGTGCCGACACCGTGCAGAATAATGTCCTCTGCGGCAGCGAACAGGATGCCATGCCGTGGCTTGCAGCCGCTGCCCTGAAGGAGGAAGTGCTGGCCATGGAAAAGGGTACGGAGACGGTCATCGGCAGCGGCGGCACCCGCCTTTCCGGCGGGCAGGCACAGCGTCTGGCATTGGCCCGGACGCTGGCCCATCCCCGCCCGGTGCTGGTGCTGGATGACCCCTTCTCGGCACTGGACCGCAGCACCGAGGATGCGATCTTTGCCGAGCTGCAGGCGTATGCCAGGGATAAGGTGGTGTTCCTGATCTCCCACCGGCTGTACCATTTTCCGCAGATGCAGCAGATCATCTTTATGGAGGGCGGCAGAACCACCGTTGGCACCCACGAGGAGCTGATGGAAGCGGTTCCGGTCTACCACCAACTGTATGAAAGCCAGACCGGCCTGAAAGGGGGAGAGGGCGCATGAAAAAGAAAAATGATCACGGCGTGTTTGCTGCCGTCCGGATGGCAGCGGCTTCGCACCGCCTTCTCACGGTGAGCACGGTGCTGTGTGTGGCAGCTTCGGTGGCGGCATCCCTGCTGCCGCCCCTGCTGCTGGCCCGGGTCATCGACCGTCTGACCGCGGGCCTCCCGCTGCCCTTTCTGGCCGTGCTGCTCTACTTCGGCAGCCTTGCACTGGAAGGTGTGCTCACCTCGGCGCAGGAAAGTCTGTTGGTGCTCTTTGGCCAGAGGATGACCCATGCCCTGCGCTCGGAGATGTCCCGGAAGCTGAGCCGCCTGCCCGCCGGTACACTGGCAGAGCAGAACCCCGGCGAGGTGGCTGCCCGCTTTTCGGGCGATGTGGACACGGTGGAAGCCCTGTTCACTTCCGGCATCATCAGCATGGCAGCAGATGCCTGCCGCATCGTCTCCATCATGGGGGTCATTGCGGTGAAAAACACCGGCCTTGCGCTGATCCTGCTGCTGGTGCTGCCGCTGTTTGCCGTGTTCACCCGTTATGTCCAGAAGCGGATGCTGGCCGCGCAGCTGGACAACCGCCGCGCGGTCGCCGCGGTCTCCGGGCAGGTGCCCGAGACTCTGCACAACATCCGCACCATCCGGGCGCTGGGTCTGGAGGATTACATGGAGCGCCGGTATGACCGGTGCATCGGTGACAGCTATGCCGCCATGGAGCGCACCAATTTTTATGATGCCGTCTATTCGCCGGTGGTGCTGCTGCTGAATGCCGCTGTGGTCGGCATCGTGATGCTGCTCTCCGCTTCGGGGAACGCACAGCTCCTGACCCTGTTCGGTATGTCGGTGGGCACTTCGGTGGCCGTCATCAACTACATCTCCCGCATCTTCGCCCCCATCGAAAGCCTGGGCATGGAGATCCAGACCATCCAGTCGGCCATGGCGGGTGTCAGGCGCATCGATGCCTTTCTCGACCAGCCGGAGCGCAGGATCCCTTCCGCGCGCAGAGAGGCTGCCCGGGGCGATGTGGAATTTGCACACGTCACTTTCGGCTATGGGAAACGGCACGTTCTGAAGGATTTTTCCATGACCGTGAAACAGGGGGAGCAGGTCACGCTGGTGGGCCGCACCGGTGCGGGCAAGAGCACCGTGTTCAAGCTCCTGCTGGGCCTGTATCAGCCGGAGACCGGTACGGTGACCATCGGCGGCGTGAAGGTGGGGGACATCACCGACCGGGAGCGCCGCACCTGCATCGGCTGTGTGGAACAGCATTTCTCCCGCGTGCCGGGCACCGTGCTGGAACAGATCACGCTGGGAGACCCGCAGATCACCGGGGAAATGGCAAGGGATGCCGCCGCACTGGCCGGGATCGATGCTGCCATCCGTGCCCTGCCGGAGGGCTATGACACCGTCTGTACCGAGGGCATCTTCTCGCAGGGCGAGTGGCAGCTGCTGTCCATTGCCCGTGCCGCCGCCGCAGACCCCGCCGTGCTGCTGCTGGATGAGATCACCGCCAATCTGGATGCCGAAACGGAGGCCCGCGTGCTGGAGGCTCTGCGCCGTGCCTCCGCGGGCCGCACGGTGCTCTCTGTCTCCCACCGCGTCTATGAAAATCTTGGCGGCAGAACGATCGAGATCAGGACCCAGGAATGACGTATGATAAAAAACGCCCCCTGTGCGCCGCAGCAGGCACACAGGGGGCGTTCTGGTATGCTCAATTCTTTTCGATGTAGACGCTGGTGGAGGGGAAAGCGAAGTCCACGCCGTCTGCCTGCATCACGTCCATGATGTTCAGGTTCAGATCATTCTGCTGCTGCAGGAAGGTGGCATAGACGTTGGTGGTCAGGTAGGCCGAGATGAGGATGTTGATGCTGGAATCGCCAAAGCTGGTCAGCCGGACGATGTTGGTGCCCTTGTTGGTGTAAGGGCTGTTGTCCAGCATGGCCTGCAGGTCAGCCATCAGTTTTTCCAGCTGGGCACGGGTGGTGCCGTAGGTGACACCCAGCGTGAACTTATAGGGCCGCATGGTGCGCAGGGCTGTGTTCTGGACAGTGGAGGCGCAGATCTGGCTGTTGGTGATAATGACCACGCTGTGGTCCATGGAGCGGATGCGGGTGGAGCGGAAGTTGATGTCGATGACCTCGCCCTCCACGTTGCCCACGGTGATCCAATCGCCGATGGAAAAGGGTTTGTCCAGCAGGATGACGATGCCGCTGAACAGGTTGCTGGCGCTTTCCTGCGCGGCCAGCGAGATGGTCAGGCCCACAAGACCGGCACCGGCTACGATGCTGCCGATGGGGAAGCCGACGATCTGCGCGCAGGTGGCAACACCCAGAATGATGACCAGCACTTTGTAGGTGGTGTCCAGCAGGGAGCGCAGGGTCTTGTTGCTCCGGATCTCCGGGCTGCAGGAGGCCAGCAGCAGGTCGGCTACCTCAGAAGCGTTGTACAGGCCCTGGCAGAACAGGAGGGTCGTTGCAATCTTATAGGCCGTGAACAGAAACTTTGTCAGGCCCGGAATAGCCCACGGCAGGCTGGTCAGGGCCAGGTACAGGCCGCTGTAAAAAGCCATCCGCTCCAAAGGGCTCTGTAAGCTGCGCAGGAGGATGGGCGTGGCGGCAAAGTGCCAGCTGCGGGCCTGCAGGGCGGGAAAAATCTTCCGGCGCAGCAGCCAGCCGAGCAGAAGCCCCGTAAAAACGATGACAGCGGCGCAGACAGCCCGGGCAGCCAGCGCCCACCAGCCCTCCAGCAAAAAAGGCCCGATCTCGAACCCGAGGTCACGAACGGTAAAAATCATGGCAAAAAGCTCCTTGTATCAGAAATTGTAACATCCTGTCCCACAGTATACCATATCCGGCCCGTGCAGGGCAAATAAAAAAGGGGTTGACAAGGCGGAGCAGCCGCGTTATACTCTTGGCCAGAAAGTTCGTTTCAGGGCGGGGTGAGATTCCCCACTGGCGGTACAGCCCGCGACCACCCGCAAGGGTGCTGACCCGGTGAGACTCCGGGGCCAACGGTATAGTCCGGATGCAAGAAACGGCAGGCAATACGATTTGTCTACGCGCCCTGTTGCAGTGTTTGCTGCGGCAGGGCGCGTTTTTGATTGTCTTCCCGGTTCCGAACCATGCGAAAGGGGCTTTCCAATCTACGATTTGGGGCAAAACGCCCCGGGAGGATATTACCATGAAGAAAAACACGACCCACAACCTGACCGTTGCCGCCATGCTCAGCGCGGTGGCCTTTATCCTGATGTTCATCGAGTTCCCGCTCCCGATGCTCATCCCGTCCTTTGTCAAGATGGACTTCTCCGACCTGCCTGCCCTGCTGGGTGCCTTTGCCCTTGGCCCGGTGTACGGTGTGATCATCAGCTTTATGAAGAACCTGCTCCATGTGGTCATCAAGGGCACTTCTACCGCACTGGTGGGTGAGCTGTGCAACTTCATGCTGGGTGCGGTGTTCTCCGCATTGGCCGGTTACCTCTACAAGCACCACAAGAGCCGCAAGAACGCCATCATCGGTGCCGTGGCCGGTGCCGTGGCCATGGCCCTGTTCAGTGTGCCGTCCAACTACTTCATCACCTACCCGGCCTACGTCAAGTTCTACCACATGCCGCTGGAAGCCATCCTGGGTATGTATCAGGCCATTCTGCCCTCTGCCAACAGCCTTATCAAGTGCCTGGTCATCTTCAATATGCCCTTCACTCTGGTCAAGGGCCTGCTGGATGCCCTGCTCTGCATGTTGATCTATAAGCCGCTCTCTCCCATCCTGCATGGCCGGAAGTGAGTGATAAAAAAGAAAGGACGCGAGAGCGTCCTTTCTTTTTTGCTTTTATCGATTTGATTTAAGACAGTGCGCCCTTTTCCAGCCACTTGCCCCGGGCAAGGCGGAGGAGGAACAGCAGGCCCCGGATGCTCAGTTCGCAGCACATGGCACCCCAAACGCCCATCAGGCCCAGCCGGGGAGCCAGCAGGAACGCCAGTGTCAGCCGGATGCACCACATACTGAATATGTTCAGCACAAAACAGGAGGTGCTGTCGCCCGCACCCTGCATGGCACCGCTGGCCACGATGGAGGCACCGAACATGGGCTCGGCCCAGGCTTCGATGCGCAAAACCTGAGCGCCCAGAGCGATGACAGCCGCATCGGTGGTGAAAAGGCTCATCAGGGCCGGGGCAAAGATCCACAGGCCAACGCCGGAAAGGGCCATGACACCCATGCCAAGGCCGGTGCACAGCCAGGCAAACCGCTTGGCCATATCCTTCCGGTTGGCACCCACGGCCTGGCCGATGAGGGTGACAGCTGCGCTCTGGATGCCGTAGCCCGCCATGTAGCACAGACCCTCGGCGTTGACAGCCAGGCTGTTGGCGGCAATGGCCACGGTACCCAGGCCGGCCACGATGCGCACTAGCACCACCTGCGCCAGAGAGATGGCGGCGCGCTCTCCCGCCAGAGGGCCGCCCACCCACAGCAGGTTCCGCAGGCAGGAGCGGGTGATCTTCCAGGGGGCAGGCTTCCGGATGCAGAGGGGGCCTGCCCGCAGCAGCAGGATGGCCAAAGCCAGCAGGCCGCCCACCACAGTGGCCAGGGCGGTGCCCAAGGCTGCGCCGGGCACACCCAGCCCGGCACCCCAGACGGTGATGCCCCACAGCGTCCGGGTGGGGTTGATGAGGAAGAAGTTGAAGATGGCATCCAGCACGCAGACCAACACGCTGATGAGGCTGGCGGTCAGGGCGTTGCCTGCCGCCCGGAGGATGGAGAGGTACAAGCCCATGGCCATGGTGAAGGGCAGCGCCGCTGACCAGATGGCAAAGTAGGCTGTGGAGTTTGCCCGCAGGGAGGGATCAGCTCCCAGCCACCCCGGCAGAAAGGGGCTGATGCCCAGGCCGAAGAGAGCGGCACCCACGCCCAGGATCACATTGAAAAGCATGGCCTGCCGCAGTACGCTGCGGGCATCATCCTGCCGGTCGGCCCCCAGATACTGGGCGATCTGGATGGAGAGGGCAGTGTACAGGCCCACCAGAACACCGTGGAGCAGCCAGGTGCTGGAGCTGACGATGCCGATGGAAGCAGTAGCTTCTGCACCGATGTGGCCCACCATGGCAGCGTCGATGTATCCCATGGCAGTGACCACCAGCTGCTCCAGAATGGAGGGGATGCTCAGCGCCAGAGCCACCTGGGCCGTCTGGCGGGAGGGGATGGTTTCACCCTGCCGCATCCGGGCCGAAAGCTGTTCAAGTGAAAGTTTCATGTCTTCTCCTTTTTCTCCGATTTTCCTGTGAGACAAAAAAATACCCTCGAAAGGGCGTTTGTTCATTCATTATAGACAGGGGGGCGAAAAATGTCAACCCATCAGCCCATGGGGGAACCATTGCCCCAGAGATTGATTTTTTGGCCCGGGCGTGATACACTTCATCTGTATCCAGCAGTGAAAGAACAGGAACGGTCTCTGCCGCTCCGGGAAAGAGGAAAAAAAACTATGCTTCAACTGCTTTCTGGCAACCCGCGCACCGTGGATGCGCTGGGCTTTCTGCTTGCATTTGCGCTGACCGCGCTGATGGACTCGGTGTTCCACGATAAGCTCCCCCACGACCATGGCCGCGCGTTTGCCGTGAACGGCGAACTCTCCAAGGGCAAGGCCCGGGGCTCCGGCCTCATCTTCGTGCTCTGCATCGCACTGGTCACGCTGGCCGTGGTGCCTTTTAAGGCAGAGTACGTCATCTACACCGTCCTGCTCATTGCGTCCATGCTCTCCGGCTATTTTGACGATGCCGCCGAGACCGCCTGGAACGAGTACAAAAAGGGCCTGATCGATCTGGTCATCGCCGTTGTGGCGGGCGTGACCTACCTGAACTTCAACGGCACGGAGGTCAACTTCCTGAGCTGGAGCTTCAGCCTGCCCTATGCCGTCTACCTCATCCTCATCATCGTCCTGATCTGGGCCAGCATCAATGTGGTCAACTGCACCGATGGCGTGGACGGCCTTTCCGCCAGCCTTGCCGTGGTCAGCATCGGCACCTTCCTGCTGGCCTACTGGGAAGAGCTGGGGGATTACGCCACCGCAGGCATCGTGTTCATTGGTGCCTTGCTGGCCTACCTGTGGCAGAACGCCAAGCCTTCCACCCTGCTGATGGGTGACGCGGGCAGCCGCGCCATGGGCTTCTTCCTGGCCGTTCTGGCCCTCAAGAGCAGCCATCCCTTCGCCTTCCTGCTGGCCGCGCTGGTGTTCATCGTGGACGGCAGTCTGGGCATCCTGAAGATCAGCTTCAAGCGGTTTTTGCACATCTCCATCCTCAAGAACACCCTGACCCCGCTGCACGACCATGTGCGCAAGCGTCTGGGCTGGAGCGATGAGCAGGTCGTGGCCCGCTGGCTCATCCTGCAGGCTGTGGCATCCGCCTGGCTGCTGCTGTTGGTGCGGTAAAGCACAAAAAGAGATGCAGCGCCCGCACAGGAAAGCTCCTGCGCGGGCGTTTTGCTGTTCTGGTCCGGGAGGAAAGTTCCAGCTTCCGGTACAGCGTTTCCAGACAGGCTGGGGCACGAATTTCCTGCATGAGTTCACCTCATTTCTTTTGTTTTATTGTGCCATGTGTCACAAACAAATGCAAGCAAAACCTTTATAATAGGGACGAAAGTGGAGGAAAAACCAATGGATTCTATTTTTGATCTCGATCATCTGTACCGCACCTATTTCAAGATGGCGCTGCCCTCGGTGTTCGGCCTGATGGTGAGCGTGGTGTATAACCTTGCCGATACCTTTTTCATTGCGCAGTCCAACGATACGGCGCTGATTGCGGGTGTTTCACTCTGTGCGCCGGTGTTCACAGCCCTCATGGCCTTTGGCAACATCTACGGCCAGGGCGGCAGCTCACTCATTTCCCGCCTGCTGGGACAGGACGACCGTGAGGGCACCGGCCGGGTCAGCTCGTTCTGCTTCTATGTGGCCCTGACCACGGGCGTGGTGTTGGCAGCCCTGATGATGCTGTTCCGCGTCCCGCTGCTGGGCATTCTGGGTGCGACTGCTGAGACGATGCCGCACGCACAGGCCTATTACACCGTGCTGGCCATTGGTGCCCCGGCCACGGTGCTGAACTTTATCCATTCCAACCTCGTCCGCTGCGAGGGTATGGCCACCCAGTCCATGATCGGCAGCATCGGCGGCACGGTCATCAACATCATCCTCGATCCCATCCTCATCACCACAGTGGGCTGGGGCGCAAGGGGCGCGGCCATTGCCACCATTGTGGGCTACCTGTGCAGCGACCTGTACTTCCTGTGGCTGCTCCACAAAAAGAGCCGCTGCCTGTCTGTCAAGCTATCCCAGTGCCACGTCACGGGCAGGGAGCTGCAGCAGATTTTGGGCGTGGGTGTTACTGCCGCGCTGAGCAACCTGATGCAGAGCCTGACTGTCATTGTGATGAACCAGTTCCTGTTGCCCTACGGCAACGACAAAATTGCCGCCATGGGCATTGCCAGCAAGGTGAGCATGATCGCCCAGCTGGTGCTGGTTGGCTTCTCGTTCGGCGGCATCCCACTGTTCGGTTACCTGTACGGCGCAAAAAAGCGGGACGTGATGCGCAAGCTCATCCGCTTCTGTCTGACCTTCCTCGTCTCCATTGCCGTGGTGCTGTCCCTCATCCTCTGCCTGAATTCCGGGGCGCTGATGCGGCTCTTCGTGCAGGATGCCGGGATGATCGCCACTGGTGCGCAGATGCTCCGCTGGCAGGTCTACACCGCAGCCTTTGGCGGCGTGGTACTCCTGCTCACGGTGCTGTTCCAGGCAACTGGTAAAATCATACCGTCCTTCCTGCTCTCCATCAGCCGTCAGGGCGTGGTGTTTCTGCTGGCACTGGTGGTCTGCGTACATCTGTTCCAGTATCAGGGCGTGCTGATGGCTCAGGCTGTGGCCGACATCCTGAGCGCTGCGCTGGCCCTTGGCCTGCTGGCGGCCAGCCGCGATATCATTGCAAAACAGTAAACACAAAAACGCCCGGAGGGCCGCTGAAAGCTGCGGTTCTCCGGGCATTTTTAGTATTCGATGCCTTTGCGCGCCTTGATGCCCTTCTGGTAGGGGTGGCGGCGGCATTTCATCTCAGTGGAGTAGTCGGCGGCATCCAGCATCCACTGCGGGGCCTTGTGGGCGGTCAGCACGCATTCCTGCGCGGCGGGACGCTCCAGAACGGCCCGCCGGAGCAGGTCTTTGTCCACCATGTCCAGCTCCCAGGCCGAACCGGCTTCATCTAAAATGAGCAGGTCGGCAGGCTCGGCCAGTGCGGCGGTCAGGTTTTCGTTCTGCACGGCCCGGGCAGCGGCCTTTTCCGCTTCGTTCATCTGGAACACGAACTTCTGCCCGCCCTTGCCCCGGAAAATTTTTGCCCCCAGCTGGGCCAGAAGAGGGATCTCGCCGCTCTGCCCGCCCTTGAGGAACTGCACGATGACAACCCGTTTGCCGCTGCCCAGTGCGCGGAGGGCAAGGCCCATGGCGGCGGTGGTCTTCCCCTTGCCGTCGCCCCAGTAAAGATGCAGCAGGCCCTGTTCCATCATCCGTTCTCCTTGGTGTACTGCACGGTCTCCACCAGGTGCAGGATGTGCTGTTCCGGCCAGTCCCGGGCATCCAGCACATAGCCGCCCGCGTTGGGGCCGCACCAGTTGTGAAAGCTGCGGCGGGGCACGCCAAACCGCTCCAGTGCGGCCATCTGGATGCCGCCATGGGCCACGATGACCAGCCGCTCCTGCCCTTCGGCAAGGGCCTTGTCAATGAGGTCAGCCAGCGTTTTGCACACCCTGTTGCAGAAATCGCTCCTGCGCTCCCCGTCCGGGTGGGCAGCGTGCTCGTTTTCCTGCACCCATGCCAGATATTCCGGGTCCTGCTCCACCTGTATGAAGGTCTGGCCCTCGAACCGGCCGAAGTTCATCTCCTTCAGCCCGTCCACCGGAATGAGCTTTGCCCCGGGAAAGAGCACCCGCGCCGTCTGGGCGGTGCGCTGCAGCGGGGTGACATAGACCACCTCCGGTGCAAAATCTGCCTGCCGCAGCTGGGCGATGCCTGCGGCGGAAAGGGGGATGTCCCGCTGGCCCTGATATCGTTTTTGCGCGTTGTACTCCGTCTGGCCGTGACGCAGCAGATAAATGAGCATAATCGTTCTCCTTTTTGGTTTGTTCTGCACCATTATAGCCTATTTTGCAGTTATTTTCCAGCCATGCTCTTGCAATTCTTCCGCATTTCAGATATATTGAGTGGGTATGAAATTTCAGGGGAGAGAAGTGTCAATGGAGATCCGGGACCGGAAAGCAGCGCAGCGCCGGGCGGGCATCATGGCCCGCAGGGGTCTGCCGCAGGCAGAAAGAGCGGCGGCCAATGCAGCCATCTGTGCCCGCCTTCTGGCCATGCCCTGCTTCCAAAAGGCAGAGAATCTGCTGCTCTACGCCGCTTTTGGCGGGGAGGTGGATCTTGCTGTGCTGGCAGAGCAGGCGGCCCGGCTGGGCAAAACGGTGGCCTATCCGGTCTGTGGGGAAAACTTTACCCTGACCGCCGCCGTACCGGGGCCGGACGGCTGGGAGGTGGGGGCTTACGGCATCCGCACACCGGTTCTGGAACGGGCGGCGCTCATCCGGCCGGAGGCGCTTGATCTGGTGCTGGTGCCCTGCACTGCCTTTGATGCGGCCTGCCGCCGGGTGGGCATGGGCAAGGGCTACTATGACCGCTATCTGCCCAGGTGCCGGAACGCCGTGGCGCTGGGCGTGGCCTTTGAGGCCCAGCGGGTGCCGGAAGCGGCTGCAGATGAACAGGACCGGCGGCTGGATGGATTTGTAACAGAGAGGAAAGTATATCGTGGAACTGATGAATTTGAGCTGTGAAGGTTTTCTGGAGGAACTGGCCAGCAAGGCGGCGGCTCCGGGCGGCGGCGGCGCTTCGGCGCTGGTGGGCGCGGCCGGTGTGGCGCTGGGCAGCATGGTGGGCAGCCTGACCGTGGGCAAAAAGAAATATGCTGCCGTGGAAGCGGACATCGCTGTCCTGAATGTCCGGGCCGAGGCCCTGCGCAAGCGGCTGGAAGCGCTGGTACAGGCCGACGCGGAGGCCTTTCTGCCTGTTGCGGCGGCCTACAAGCTGCCGAAAGAGACCCCGGAACAGCAGGCCCACAAGGCCGCGGTGCTGGAAAAGGCACTGGACAGAGCCTGCGCCGTGCCGCTGGAGGTGATGACTGCCTGCGGTGAGGGCATCGCACTGGCCGCAGAGTACGCCGAAAAGGGCAGCGTGCTGGCCCGTTCTGATGCCGGATGCGCGGCGCTGTTCTGCAAGGCAGCCATGCAGGCGGCGGGGCTGAACGTGAAGGTCAACACCCGCCTGATGGCAGACAAAGCCCATGCGGATGCGCTGGAGGCCAGAGCGGAACAGCTGCTGGCCGAGTTTGTGCCGCAGGCTGACAGGGTCTATCAGACTGTATCAAATGAGTGAGGGGAGAAGAAAATGGCTCAGATCTTGAAGGGTGCGCCCGTGGTGGCCGCCATGAACGAAGCAAACGCCGCGCGCTGTGCTGCGCTGAAGGAAAAGGGTATCGTGCCCACACTGGCTGTGGTACGGGTCGGCGCGCGGGAGGATGACATTTCTTATGAAAAAGGGATCGTCACCCGGTGCGGTAAGGTTGGCGTGGAGGTGCGGCAGTTCCATCTGGCGGAAGATGTTACGCAGGAGGAACTGCTGGATGTGATCCGGCAGATCAATGGGGATGCATCGGTTCACGGGTGCCTGATCTTCCGGCCCCTGCCAAAGCGGTTCGATGACCGCAGGGTCCAGGAGGCGCTTGCCCCGGAAAAGGACGTGGACGGCATCACGGACGGCTCGATGGCCGGTGTGTTTACCAACATGCCCATCGGTTATCCGCCCTGCACGGCGCAGGCCTGCCTTGAGATCCTGAAATACTACAATGTGCCGCTGTCCGGCAAACGGGCCGTGGTCGTGGGCCGCAGCCTGGTGGTGGGCAAGCCCGCTGCCATGATGCTGGACCGGGAAAACGCCACCGTGACCCTCTGCAATTCCCGCACCCGGGACCTGCCCGCCCTCTGCCGGGAGGCCGATGTGCTGGTGGTCGCCATGGGAAGGCGGGGAGCCATCGGGGCCGATTGCCTGCGGGAAGGTCAGGTCGTGGTGGATGTGGGCATCCATGTCAACGAAGAGGGCAAGCTCTGCGGCGATGTCCGCTTTGATGAGGCAGAACCCATCGTGGAGGCTGTCACCCCGGTGCCCGGCGGTGTGGGCACAGTGACCACCTCTGTGCTGGTGGGCCATGTGGTGGATGCCGCATCCGCACAGTAAAACAGAAAACAACAGGCGGTGCCGGAAGTTTCCGGCACCGCCTGTTGTTTTTATACGGTTGCAAGCACGGCAAGGATGCTCTGCCAGCGGGGGTTCTGCACCTGCTGCGCGGCACGGCGGGGCGCGGAAGGCGAAACCGTGCGGGCAGGACGCTGGACGCAGTCAGCCGGTTGTGCAAAGGGGGAGACGAGTTCGGCCTGCCAACGGGCGGCCAGTGCCATGGCTTCAGGGCTGGATTGCAGGGTGCGGCGCTCCGTTCCGGCCAGAAAATCGCCCAGCCAGCAGAGAATGGCCGCAATGGGCAGGCAGTCGGCGGCACGGGTGGACCAGTAGTTCCACTCGCCGCCCCGGCCCACAAAGCTCTCCACGGTGATCATGGCACCTTCCCGGGCAGACTGAGGCAGGCAGGAGCAGGAGGTGCCTGCCGCGCGGCGCAGCTCCCGCAGAATGATCTCAGTACGGCCTGCATCCAGGGCATCGTCCCGGATGCAGGCGGAAAAGTCCGCGCTGTCCAGCAGGTTTTCGGCCCGGGTGGGGAATTGCCCTGTCATCTCGCCGGATGCGTTGTGGCAGAGCTGCCAGCCCTTGCGGAACAGCTGGAAGTTCAGGTTGCGGCGGCCCATGGTGGAGTAAAACACCCGGGCGCGGCCATTGGGAGACTGCCGCAGCTCCAGATAGGCATCAGCGCCGCCCAGGTCCTGTACCTTGACGGTCAGGAGCAGGGAAGAATTGTTTTTTTGTGCGGACATGGCACGGTGCATCTCTTCAAAATAGCGGCTGGCATCCATAGCGGGTCTCCTCTCTGGTTTTGGATGATGTGTCGGAAACCATCCATCGGTTGTTCTCTGCCTGCATTATAACATATACGACAACAAAATACAACTATAAGTTTGACAAAAACCAAAATATTTTGGAAATTCGGGGATGCTGACAAACGGATTGGTTGTAAATGGAAAAGGCTTCTCCCGTTGGAGAAGCCTTTTGTGGTGGCAGGATTCAATCGCCCAGCTCCCGGATCTCATTCTGGATGAGCCGCCCAGCGGCGCGTGCCAGCTGATCCATGCCCCGGATGCGGGCGAGATTTTTGCCGTAGATGCGTTCTGCATCGTGGCTGGAGCTGTCCTCGCCCATGAACACGGCAGAGACACGCAGACCCCTGCGCTGCAGGTCGCGCACCTCAGCGGCGGCATCGTCCACGCCGTAGGAGCCGCCGTAATCACAACCCAGCGGTTGTTCCGGGCTGGGCGGCACACGGCGGCTGTCGTTGGGGGAAGCATCCGTCAGCAGGATGAGCAGATGCCGGGGCGCGGGACCGGGGTCAAAGCTGACCAGATCGCCTGCCGCCCGCAGGGCAAGGCCGTCACGGTTCCAGCCCGATGCAAAATACTGGTCGATCCCCTGCAGGCTTTTGTCCGCAAAGCCCTTGAGCACCCGCAGAACCGTATAGCCCCGCAGGCTGCAGAAGCTGCTGACCCGCACCGGGATGCCGCAGGCGGCAAGGCTCTGGGCCAGGATCGTGCCCTGCGCCGCAATGACCTCCTGACAGTGGAGCCGGGAAGCCGACGCGTCCAGCAGCAGGTCCACGGTGAAGGAGGGCTGATTCTCCTCCTCGGCACAGCGGAACACCCGGCTGTCGTTCAGAAGGGGAGCACGCCAGACCCGCTCCGGGTCCAGAGCGCCGCTGCGGGCGATCCGGGCATTGGGCTGCTGGTGGACCAGAATGCAGTTGCGGATCTGCTCGGTGAGCCGGAGCACCACGCTGCGGTGAAGCGCCCGGTTTTTGGCGTAGTAGGCGCGGTTGCGGTCGGCCTGCAGCTGAGCCTGCTCGGCCAGGTGCTTTGCCTCCGGTGTGGGGGCCTGTTCCGGGCTGGGCACGCCGGAGGCAAACCAGAGACGGCACCCGAGGTGCGCCCCGGTGCAGAGCGCCTGCTCGGCCTTGCGCAGACGCTCGGGCGGATAGAGGGAACGGCCAAAGCAGCTTTCAATGTAGGCGCGGTCCTCGGCGGCATTCTGCCGCAGGGTGATGTGGGCCAGCCGCTTGTCTGCCGTGGGGCCGGAGCCGCCCGCCTCCACGGAACCGGAGTGCTCCACGGTCAGACGGTCGGTCTTGATCATCTGGGTGGGCAGCGTTTTGGTGGCAAGAGAGGCCAGCAGCCCCTCCAGATGCAGATGAAGCCCCACTTTGTGCCGGATCCTGCCGTCAAACAGGGCAAACCTTGCAAACAGGCCCAGCAGCTCACCCTTGAGCTGGCCGGGCTGGGGCGGTTGGGAGGGAGAAAGTGCCTCTGCCAGTCGGCTCTCGTAGGGGGTCATCACAGGGGGATGCCTGCCCTGTACGGTGCGCCAGCGGTCAGCCTGCATGGTGTAGACCAGTTGATTTTTTGCCATCCACTCCTGCCGCGAAAGCTTGTACTGGATGCCGAAAAAATAGTCCGCGTGGGCCCGGCGCAGCTCGGAAAGGACCGGGCGGCGGGGCAGCTCCAGCAGATAGACCGCGCTTTCGAGGTAGAGCCATGTCAGATCGTCCAGCTGGCTCTCCCGGAGATCGCCGTCCCATGTGGCAAAAAGGTCGCGGAGCAGGTCGTCGCCATAGTATTTGTGCACCAGCCCCACGACACAGTTCATATAAAAATCGATCGTGCCGTCGGTGTTGCGGGCCAGGAAAAGCGGCTCAAAGCCGTAGGCTCCCGCCGCCGCCCACACCTGATTGGCGGCCCGCCGCTCCTCGGCGGTATAACTCCGGGCATCCATCAGCGGAACAGCTTTTCAGCCGTCAGGCTGGCCGGGATGCGGGCGGCGATCACGTCCCGGATCAGCCCCTGCTCGTAGGAATCAAAGGCCTTGTTGGTGATGCCCATGTCCAGCGCAGGCCCCGCAGCCACGCCCCGGCGCATCAGGCGCAGAGCGTCCAGCATTCCGCGCAGATCCAGCGCTTTGGTGGAAATTTCGGCGCTGTCGCATTTCTTTTGCAGGTCGAGGAAGAGCAGAGCAAACTGGTGCACATATTTGTCCGTCAGGTCGGCAAACTGGGCCCGCAGCAGCTTTTCAAGGTTTTCCTCCGTGATGGTGGGCATCTGGATGACTGCAAAGCGGGAAGTCAGGGCCTCGTTCAGCTCCCGGGTGCCCGCGTAGCCATAGTTCATGGTGGCGATGAAGCGGGTCTCTTCGGCCAGCGGGATGCGTTCGTAGCCGGGCACATCAATGGCGCGGCGGAAGTCCAGCACGGCGTGGAGGACGGCCAGGGCCTCGTTTTTGGCCATGTTGATCTCGTCTAGCACGCCGAAGCCGCCGCACTGGGCACAGCGGTAGACCGGCCCGGGCCGGAAGGTGACCGCCCCATCCACAAAGGTGTCCATGCCGATGAGGGAGGCTGCATCCATGTTCACATGGAATGAGATGTCCCATGCGGGGCGGCCAAAGGCGGCGGCAAGATTCTCGGCCAGCACATTTTTGCCGGTGGCCTTGCCGCCGGCCAGCAGCAGGTTTTCGCCGCAGAGCAGGGCCGCCAGTGCCTGCTCCCAGACCTCCCGGCCATAATAGGTAAAGCCGGAAGCCGGGATGCGGGGGCGCAGGGCCTCGGGCAGAGCGTGGGCGGCGCGGTATTCTTCCACAGCGCGCAGCAGGTCGGGGCTGATGCCCTCCTGCCGTAATGTTTCCATCAGATCAGACATCCAAGACATCTCCTTGCGGTTGGCTTTGCCAAACCGATTTTTCAGCCTTATCATAGCACAACCGCTCCGGTTTGTGTAGGGGGCGCGGGGGCATTTTTTGCCAGATTTTTGCCCGGGAAATGCCGCAGGGTGGAACGGATCTGTGTGCTGCCGTGCAGACGAAGGAGTTTTTCGTGCCCGGGGATCGTGCGGCAGCGGATATTTTGTGGAAAGCTGTCGAAATGGCAGGTGTTCCGCGTTGTGGGTATCCACTTTTGGCTCAGAATGGTAAAAATTCCGGAAATTCGATTGACAAATCCGAATATTTATCGTATAACCTATATATGGGAACAATTCCGGAGGGAATGCGGAACTCGTGCCCCTGCCCGTTCCTGTCGGAGGAACCACGGTCTGGTTCTGGTGCCGCGCACTTGGTTTGGTGCAGACGGTAAGTATAGATTGATTTGAAAGAGAGGAATCCCCGTTATGATGAACAATGAGATCAAAATGCCCGCTAACTTTGCTGCGATCGATGAGAACGAAATGGTGTACCTGCAGGGTGGTGCAGCCACCGAGGCTACCGCTTGGGACGTGTTCCTGAACGTTGGCAAGCTGTTCAACTACATCGCCCGCGTGTTCTCCGCAGGCAGCTCCATCGTCAACAATATCAATGTTATCGTGACCACCTTCCAGACCCTGAGCACCTTCAGCCTGACCGCTAAGAACTAAGGTTTGGGCCAAAACCGAATCAGCATTCACAGGGCATCCGCTCCGGCAGGCGCGGGTGCTCTTTTTTGCTGCACAGGGCGGGAAGGCATTCGCCCCCAAATGCAGGAAAGCAGCCTTTTTTCTGCAAAGCGGGCGGATTGTCCATTGACAAGGTTCAAGAGGGTGTCGTATACTAACGATGCCTTGCAAGAAACCCCGCATCCGCGGAATAAAAGAGGAGAGAGAATATGAAAAATAACAACAGCAGCATCAAGACCGTTGTCGCTGTCGGTATCGGCGCGGCATTGTTCTTTGTTCTGGGACGTTTTGTGGCCATTCCCAGCCCGGTGCCCAACACCAACATCAGCCTGCAGTACGCCGTTCTGGCCCTGCTGGCTGCCATGTACGGCCCCGTGGCCGGCGGCCTGATCGGCTTCATCGGCCACACCCTCATCGACCTGTCCTGGGGCGGCAGCCCCTGGTGGAGCTGGGTCATCGCCTCCGCCTTTGTGGGCGTTGTGGTGGGCCTGTTCTCCAAGAAGCTGAACCTGCAGGAAGGCGAGTTCAGCAAGAAGCAGGCAGCTTTGTTTGCGCTGGCCAATATCGTGGCCCATCTGCTGGCCTGGGTCCTGGTGGCCCCCGTGCTGGATATTGCCATCTACGCCGAGCCCGTCAAGAAGGTGTTTGCACAGGGTGCATTTGCCGCAGTGTCCAACAGTATCACCGCTGTGGTGGTGGGCGGCCTGCTGGTGCTGGCTTACACCAGAACCATCGCCAAGAAGGGCTCTCTGGATCAGGAGTGATCCCCGCATGAAACCCGGCCTTTCCATCTGCGCCGTCCGGCCCGTTGGAAAGGCTTTTTTGATGAACAGCTGAGGTACCATACCCATGGCAGAACGTAAACCCATCATCTCATTCCGCAACTTTTCCTTCCAGTACCGGGCCCAGAAGCGCCCCACCCTGACCGATATCGATCTGGAGATCTACCCGGGTGAACGGGTGCTCATTGCGGGCCCCTCCGGCAGCGGCAAGAGTACGCTGGCGGGGTGCATCAACGGCCTGAACCCGTTTTCCAACCCCGGCGCGTGCACCGGCACCCTGACCGTAGACGGTGTGGATGCGCCCCACAGCAGCCTCTTTGAGCTTTCGGCCCATGTGGGCACGGTGCTGCAGGACCCGGACGGCCAGTTCATCGGGCTGACCGTGGGCGAGGACATTGCCTTTGCACTGGAAAACAGCTGCACCCCGCAGGATGAGATGCACGCCATCACCCGCCATGCCGCCGAGCTGGTGGGCATCGAGAACCATCTCGGCTATGCACCGCACGAGCTTTCGGGCGGGCAGAAGCAGCGGGTGAGCCTGGCGGGCGTGATGGTGGATCAGGTCAGGATCCTGCTCTTCGATGAGCCGCTGGCCAACCTCGACCCCGCTACCGGCAAGCAGGCCATTGAATTGATCGACGAGATCCAGAAAAAGACTGACACCACAGTGCTCATCATTGAGCACCGACTGGAAGATGTGCTCTGGCGGAACGTGGACCGCATCGTGCTGGTGAACGGCGGCACCATTCTGGCAGACCTGCGCCCGGACGAGCTGCTCTCGGGCAGCCTGCTGGCGGAAAACGGCATCCGGGAGCCGCTGTATGTCACGGCTCTGCGCTATGCCGGGGTGGATATCACTCCGGACAAGCACCCCGCCCATGTGGACAGTCTTGTGCTGGACGATACCGACACCCAAAAGCTCCGGGACTGGTTCACGGCCCGGCCCCGGCCCGCCGCGCAGCCGGAACGGGAGCCGCTGCTGGAGGTAAAGGGCCTGAGCTTTGGTTATCAGAAGGGCCAGCAGACCCTGCGGGATGTCAGCTTCTCGATCGGCAAGGGGGAGATGGTGAGCATCGTGGGCCGGAACGGCGCGGGCAAATCCACCCTCTCCAAGCTCATCTGCGGCTTCGAGACCCCGGATGCGGGCGAGATCTTCCTGAACGGCAAATCGCTGGCTGAGGAGAACATCCGCCGCCGCGCCCAGCACATCGGCTATGTGATGCAGAACCCCAACCAGATGATCTCCAAGACCATGATCTACGAGGAGGTGGCTCTGGGTCTGCAGCGCTCCGGCCTGACCGAGGAACAGATCCGGGAAAAGGTGGAGGCGACCCTCAGGGTCTGCGGCCTGTATTCTTTCCGGAACTGGCCAATCTCGGCACTGAGCTTCGGCCAGAAAAAGCGGGTGACCATTGCCAGCGTGCTGGTGCTTGACCCGGAGCTCATCCTTCTGGATGAGCCCACCGCCGGGCAGGATTTCCGGCACTATACCGACATCATGGAGTTCCTGCGGGGCCTGAACGCCCGGGGCGTGACGGTGGTGATGATCACCCATGATATGCACCTGATGCTGGAATACACCCGCCGCGCGCTGGTGTTCTGCGACGGACGGCTCATTGCCGACCGCACCGCGGCCGCTGTTCTGTGTGACCCCGCGCTGGTGGAGCAGGCTGCCCTGAAGGAGACCAGCCTGTACACGCTGGCCAACCGCTGCGGCATTGCGCCCGCGCAGGAATTTGTAGAGAGATTTATTGAGCAGGACCGGGAGGTGAGAGAGGGTGGCCGCTAAGACTGTTTTGAATTATCTCCCCCGGGAGAGCGTCATCCATAAGATGACCGGAACCACCAAGCTGGCGTTCTTCCTGCTGTTCACCTTTGCCAGCATGATCACCTACAACACCTGGGTGCTGCTGGGCCTGTTGGTGGTCAGCCTGCTGGCCTTCAGGCTGAGCCGGATCAAATTCCGGGAAGTCCGGTTTATGATGACCTTCATGCTGGTGTTCCTGCTGCTGAACAACCTGTTCATCTTCCTGTTCGATCCCAATCAGGGTACCACCCTGTACGGCACCCGCACGGTGCTCTGCCACCTGTTCTGGCGGTATGACCTGACAGCGGAACAGCTGTTCTACATGGTCAACATCAGCCTGAAATATTTTGTGGCCCTGCCGGTGGCCATCCTCTTTATCTCTGCCACCGACCCCAGCGAGTTTGCTGCCAGCCTGAACAGCATCGGCATCTCGTATAAGGTCGGCTATTCGGTGGCCATTGCCCTGCGCTACATCCCCGATATCCAGCGCGACTACCACAGCATCAGCCAGGCCCAGCAGGCCCGCGGCGTGGAGCTGGGCAAAAAGGAGCCCTTCTTCAAGCGGATGAAGAACTCTGTCAACATCCTGCTGCCGCTCATTCTGACCAGTCTGAACCGCATCGACACCATTTCCAACGCGATGGAGCTGCGCGGCTTCGGCAAGAACAGCAAGCGCACCTGGTATACCCAGCGCCCCTTTGCCCGGCGGGACTTCATTGCCCTGGGCGTGGGCGCGGCCCTGCTGCTCATCAGCCTGACCGTGACCATCCGCTTTGGAAGATTCTATAACCCGTTCCTCTGAACCAAAAAACATCCCCGCACGGCCTGTCAAAACAGGAAGTGCGGGGATGTTCTGCATTCTGCGGCTTTTACAGACCGTTGGTTCAATGATGCCGCAAGAAAGAGGGGGCTGTGTCACGCCGCGTCCACGAACTCCTCCGGGTCTTCCACGGCATCGGTGATGGTCTCCTCCGCGTCATCGGAGGAGTCGGCAGGCTGCTCCGGGTGGAGCAGGGCGTTGAGCAGGTCACGGAAGTCGATCAGGCTGTCGTCCACCTGCTGATTCCGGGCCAGCAGGTCCTGCACCATGTCGGGCTTGTCGGTGATGAGGTCATCCACGCCCAGCTCCAGCATGTGGGTGGCGACCTTTTCGCGGTCGATGGTCCAGGCAGAGACGGTCTTGCCCCGCAGATGGACGGCGTTGACCATGCCGGAGGTGATAAAGGTGGTCTCCACGCTGAAAAAGTCGGCATCGGGCAGGTCGTAGTAGTTGCCTACGCCCAGAGCCAGAATGTAGCCGGTGGGGTACTCAGGGGCCAGCGCTTTGACCTTGTGCAGGGTCTCGTAGCTCTGGGAGGTGATGACGCAGTTGGAGCTGTCGAAGCCGTATTCCCGCAGCAGGCGCACGGTCTCAGCCTCCAGAGCAGGGGTGGCGGCGCTGGGCTTGATCTCCACATTCAGGCCGATGCGGCCCCGGCAGAGCTGCAGCACCTGTTCCAGGGAGGGGATCCGGGTGTCGGCAAAGCGGCTGCTGAACCAGCGGCCTGCGTCCAGCTGTGCCACCTCGGCGTAGGTCAGATCATAGACTTTTGCGTTTTTGCCGGTGCAGCGTTTCAGGTTGGAATCGTGGGTCACCACGACCACGCCGTCGCTGGTCATCTGCACATCCAGCTCGATGCGGTCGCCGCCCTTGAGGATGGCCGACCGGAAGGCGGGAAGGGTGTTTTCCGGGGCCACGGTGCAGTCGCCCCGGTGGAAGGTGACCAGTGGGGTCACGCCGCCCACGGCGGTGAGCAGGGCATCGTCCTGGGGCAGAGCGTAGAGGTAGACTGCCATCAGCCCGGTGACCAGCGTGACCCCGGCCACCGCAGCGGTGAGCAGGGGCCAGCCGCCAAAGCGGTGCGGTTTGCCCTCCGGCAGCGCTTCCGGCGGGCAGTCACGGCAGCGATCGTAGAGGAATGCGATGATGGTGCACTGGGCCGTGGTGACCTTGCAGTCCAGCAAAAAGCCGAAGAAGGGGATCTCCAACAGATACAGCGCACGGGTGAGCAGCAGCATGGCGCGGGTGCTCCGCAGTCCGATCAGCGCCGCCACACTGTAAACCAGCAGGGAGGCTCCGAAAAAGACCAGAACAGACCGGATCAGCGCACTGAGATCCCACCGCAGCAGCACACCGGCCAGCCGGGGCAGCTGTGCTTTGACATGGGCAGCGCTCTCCTGAACGGCATCCCACAGGCTTTTGCGTTCCAGCGTAAAGAGGGGGAGCACCAGGACCCAGAACAGGGTGAACAGGAACGCCGCACCCAGAATGAGAAGAAAAAGCACCAGATAGAGCGGCTTTGCCCGGACAAGCCCAAGGATGTACTCCGGCACGGCCAGCTGAGAGATATAGTTGTAGGTCACGAATACATCGGTAAAGGGGATGAGCAGGGCGCAGTAAAGCAGGGTGGGCCAGTTTTTGGGGAGCAGGATATGGCGGATATCCCCCAGCGACCGGACGAACAGGGAAACAGGACGCAGTGTTTCACCCCGGCGGGCCAGCGCAAACCCGTGCAGGAGGATGGAAAAGCCGTACAGGTTCCAGAACGCCGCCAGAAGGACGATGAGCACGATCCCGCCTAAAATGGTCGGTGAAGTAAAGATCTGATGCGCGTTGTTGTTGGTCAGGTAGTTCACCGGCGAACAGCGCAGTGTCAGCGACCAGATGCCATTCATGGCGGGCAGAAACAAAAGATAGGTCAGGGCTTTGTACACCAGCACGGCTGTCAGAACGGCAGCGGAGGCCCGGTGCAGCAGGGTCAGGGCATGGTTCCGGGTGTCCTTGTAGGCCCGGTGTGCCCGCGTGAGGGAGCGGAAGAGATGCTTCAATTTGGATTCCACCTCGGTACTGGGATATGGTTCTGTCATTTTACAGTAGTATATCACAAAGCCGGGAAAAATGGAAACGACACGGATCGACAGTTTGTTCCAGAGGGCACAGGCGCTTTTCAGCGGGGCAAAAGCGTGTTACAATAGGGGCAGAGTAAAACAGACAGGGGAGGAACACCCAATGCAGATCATGGATCAATTCGGTGCAGCACCGGGGGCAGAGAGCGTCCGGATGCCCGATGGCACCGAGCGGACACTGGCGGCAGAGCACGCCGCGGCCATTCTGGTCAACGAACAGCCAGCCTTCCGGGTGGTCTGCACGCCGGAGCTGCTGCCGCAGCTGGCGCTGGGCCGCCTGCTGACCGAGGGCTGGATCACCTCTGCTGACGAGGTGGAGCGGGTGGCCGTCTGCGCGCAGGGCCTCAAAATAAGCGTTCAGCTGCGCCACCCGCTGGCGGCAGCGGAACAGGCCGGGCAGGAGGTGCCCAGCTGCTGCACCGATAACCTGACGCTGGCCAGCCCGGTGCGGCTGCCGCCGCTGGCCCCGGTGCCTCAGCGGGAGATCCCTGCCGCATGGGTGGATGCGCTGGCCGATGCCATGGGGCAGGGCCTGCCGCTCTACCGTGCCACCCATGCCGTGCACAGCTGCCTGCTGCTACGTGCGGGCAAGATCTTGTACCGATGCGAGGATCTGGGCCGCCACAACGCGCTGGACAAGGCCGTGGGCTGCGCCCTGACAGAGGGGGTGCCGCTGGCGGAGTGCGTGCTCTTTACCAGCGGCCGGGTGCCGGTGGATATGGTGCGCAAGGCCATCCGGGCCGGTGTGCCCGCGCTGGTGAGCAAGAGTATGCCCACGGTACAGTCGCTGGAGCTGGCAGAGGAATATGGATTGAAACTGTTCATCCGGCAAAAGAAATGATTTCACCGGGAAGTGAGAGCTTTTGAGAGCAATTACGGGGCTTTGTTTGTGCGTATGCGTTGACTAACCGGTGGAAAAGATGTTATTCTTATAACGAAGAAACCGTTCCGCACTGTTGCAGCAGGTGGAACGGCTGTTTTCGTGCCCGGGAGTTCCGGGCACAGCTGAATCAAACAGGCAGGTGATACAATTGAAGCAGGCAAATCATGCGCCGCAGTCCTTGTGGCGCAGGCGGCTGCCCGGCTATGCGGCCATGGGTGCGGCAACGCTTGCCATGGCGCTTGGCCTTGGCGGGCTGATGCACAGCCGCACCACGGTGGCCGGAACGGCCCTGCCGCTGGCAGATGCCGACGCTGCCACCTATGGTGTGAGCGCGGTGTACCAGCTGGATGACACCACGTATTATGTGGTGGGCAGCAAGCAGGGCTTCCAGAGCGAGGTGCAGGCCGGTGTGACGCTGGACCGCGACGGCAATGTGCTGGATGTGAAGATCCTGGCACAGGCCGAGACCGACAGCCTGGGTGCCCAGTGTGAGAACCCGGAGTTCACGGCCCAGTACCAGGGCGCAGCTCCCTTCACGCTGGCAGGCAAGCGCTACACTGTGACCGACCCGGCCACCGGCACGGCTTTTGCTGCCGCAGGTAGCGCCGAGACCGACGCTGCCCCCGCTGAGGCCTTCGACCCCGCCGCATGGCGTGCGGGCGATACCTCCCCGGAGGCTGAGGCTACCCGGAAAATGTATGAAGCCGGGCTGACCCTCTCGGCCCTGAACGGCCAGCCGATGGACGATGCGCTCATCCCCCCGATGGACAACAGTGCTGAGGCTGTGGCACGGCGCAAGCTGTACGCGGCGTGTCTGAGCAAGAGCGCGCAGGACGGCGAGGAACAGGCAGTGCCTTATGCAGACTGGTCCGCTGAAAAGCAGGCCGAGTACAAGCTGCAGGCCGCTGATCTGACCACCCAGGGCAGTGCGGCCGACACGGTCAGCGCTGACATGACCCAGGTGGATGCGCTTTCCGGTGCAACCATTACGTCCACGGCGGTCACGGACATCGTCAACAATTCTTATTTCTATGTAACCGAGGTGCTCTGCGCAGAGTGACCTCACGGAGGAATGGAAACCTATGGCAAAAACTGATTTTCTGACGGCTGACATGACCCGCCGTCAATTTATGAAGATCTCGGGCAAGAGCCTTGCAGGACTCACCCTTTCCGCATCTATGCTGTCCCTCTTCGGCTGCTCTCAGAAGCAGGTGGATGCCGGTGCTGTGGCGACCTGGGCACTGCCCCAGGGTCTGCTGGTGGTCAACGCTGACCTGTGCACCGGCTGCCAGCGGTGCGAGATCAACTGCACCCTGACCAACGACGGCGTGTGCTCTTCCTACATCAGCCGCGTCAAGATCCAGCGCCGCCTGAATCTGGACGGCGACGGTAACGGTCTGCTGTCCGGCACCGACAACTGCTTTGTCTACTTCCCGGATACCTGCCGCCAGTGTGAGGATCCCGCCTGCGGCAATGCATGCCCCCAGAAGGCCATTATCACCAATGAGCAGGGCATCCGCGTGGTCGATACCGACAAGTGCATCGGCTGCGGTGCCTGCGTGGAGGCCTGCCCCTGGCACATGCCCACCGTCAACCCCGAGACCGGCAAGTCCTCCAAGTGCATCGCCTGCGGTGCCTGCGTGGCGGGCTGCCCGTCCGGCGCTCTGTCCATCGTGGACTGGGATGCCGTTACCAGCGCAGCACAGGCTGCTTACAAGGACCTGTAAGGAGGAACAACAATGGCTGAAACCTATGGCTGGGCAGGCAAGATCCTGCGCGTCAACCTGACTACCGGTGAGATCACCACCCAGGACGACGCAAAATACCATAAATATATCGGCGGTATGGGCATGGCCTACCGCATTATGTACGAGGAAGCTCCCATGGAGCTGGACCCCTATGACGAGAAGGCTCTGGTCATCTTTGGTGTCGGCCCCCTGACCGGTGCCGGCGTGCCCTGCTCCGGCCGTATGAACGTGACCTTCCGTTCTACCTGGTCCAAGGGCCACTCCATCATCGATGCACACATGGGCGGCCACATCGGCTCCATGCTGAAGTATGCCGGTTACGACGGCATCGTTGTCAGCGGCATCTCCGAAAAGCCCGTCTACCTGCGCATCGAGGACGGCGAGGTCTCTCTGGAGGACGCAAGCGAGATCTGGGGCAAGGGTACCTTTGCTTCCAACAAGTGGATGGTGGAGCAGAACGGCCGTGAGTTCGAGACTGCTTCCATCGGCCCCGCCGGTGAGAACCTGGTGGATTACTCCACCCTGAACACCAGCTTCGGCAACTCCGGCGGTGCCGGTCTGGGCGCTGCCATGGGCAACAAGAAGCTGAAGGGCCTGGCCATCCGCGGCACCGGCAGCGTCAAGGTGGCTGACCCCAAGAAGGTGCTGGAGCTGTCCAACTACATGATGGGCAACCTGATCGGCGGCAACAACAACCACAACGTGCCCGCACAGCCCCAGAGCTGGGCAGAGTACAGCGCCACCTCCGGCAAGAACCGCTGGTCCGGCGCTCCCGGCCGTATGTGGAAGAAGGCTCCCGGCGGCCCCGTGGATACCGGCGAGCAGCCCTACAACGATATCAACAAGGTGGCTCTGCGCTGCTTCAAGGGCTACTTCGACTTCGGCGCTCCGGCTGCCGAGTACACCGTGAAGAACGGCGGCTGCTCCTCCTGCCCCATCCGCTGCTACACTGAGTACGATGTGGATCCGCTGGCCGATTACGACCTGCCCACCCACAACTCCAACACCTGTATGCCCGTGCTGTACGGCACCCGCGTCTATCCGGACGGCGTGCACGATTTCAAGTACGAGGGCGACGGCACCATGGTCATCAACCTGGCATGGTCTCATGCTGTGGACGATATGGGCCTGTGGGACAACTACGGCAACCTGAACCGCGACCTGCTGTGGATCCTGCGGATGCCCCGCGAAGAGGCCACCAAGTACATCAGCGAGGCTGAGTACGACTCTCTGCCCTGGGAGTGGGAGAAGGCCGGCGATCCCCGCTGGGAGGTGGAGCTGATCCGCCGCATGGCTTACGGTGAGGGCGACCTGTCCGTGATCGCCAAGGGCACCCTGGCCATGATGGAGAAGTTCGGCCTGCCCAAGAGCTGGCTGGACCGCAACGATGGTGCCACCAACTCCAACCTGATCTACAACGGCTTCCCCAACCACCACGGCCCTGCTGAGGCATGGCAGGTTGGTATGCTGTACAACCTCGTCTACAACCGCGACTGCATGATCCACGAGATCGTCTGCGAGACCGGCTCCGGTGCTCCCTATGAGGTGACCAAGAAGGTCATGGAGGACTTCTTCGGCGAGGGCTGCTACGATAAGGCCAAGGCCTACACTCCCATCAACGAGAACAAGGCAAAGCTGGCTGCATACTGCGTCAACGACAAGAACTTCCACGACTCCGCCACCCTGTGCAACTGGATGTGGCCCATGACCCAGTCTCCCTCCAAGGAGCGCGAGTACCACGGCGACCTGGATCTGCAGGCAGACTTTATGACTGCTGTTACCGGCGAGACTTATACCCAGGCCGATCTGCAGGAGGACGGTGCCCGCATTACCCAGATGCTGCGCGCGATGACCGCCATCAGCTTCCAGCAGAACTGCGGCAGCGCAAACCTGCGTCAGGAGCACGATGCCATCTGTGATTGGGTGTTCGATAAGGACCCCGACTTCAAGGCATTCGAGGAAGGCACCACCAAGCTGGACCGCGCCGACATGGAGAAGGCAAAGGATCTGTTCTACGACATCTTCGGCTGGGACCGCACCACCGGTGTGCCCACCCGCGAGACGCTGGAGAAGTATGATCTGGCTGACATGGCCGATGATCTGGAAAAGCGCGGCATCTACGCCCAGAACACCGCAGCAGCTGAATAAATCCCATAGAAAGAGGAACGATCGTCATGTTGTTTGGCAGACGTAAACCCGGCTACACCACCACTGTGGACAGCAGCGTGGACCCGGAGCAGGCCGTTCTGGACCTGCAGAAGGCAGAGCTGGCCGCCAAGAAAAAGCCCAAGGCAGAGGTGTTCGACATCAATGCCGCCAGCGAGACGGCCCGCCGCCTGAAGGAAACGGGCAGCAGCTTTGACGGCAGCGCCGCCAAGACCGGCGAGGATGTGATTGCCGCCGTGGAGCGGGAGACCGCAGAGCTTGCAGCAATGCAGGCTGCCGGGGCCGCACCCGAAGCCGCCGAAACTGTGCAGGACGAGGCCGCAAAGCCTCAGCTGCTGGATTTTCTGGCCGGCGAGCCAGAGGCTGAAAACGATCCCTTTGCGGATCAGCCCACCCAGACCGCGCCGGAGCTGCCGGAGCTGACCCCCGCGCAGGAGCTGGCCGGTTACATCCGTTCCCGCAGCGCCGCCGCGCTTGTCACGCCCCACGCACTGCTGGTCAGTGAGGTGGAGAACGCCGACGAGCTGCTGGCTCAGATGCCGCAGGACCCCCAGTGTGAGGATATCGTTGTCCGTGCAGGCGCAAAGGATACCTACTATTACTCCAACGCCAACATGAGCGACAACTACGCCATGATCGCCCAGCTCATTGAGGACAAAGACCTCTGTGTCATGTTTGCTGAGATGGTGCGCTTCAACGCACGGGTCTACCCCAGTGCTACCCCGCTGAAGTACTTCCAGCGCTCCCCCTACGGCCTTGCGCCGGAGGAGATCGAGCAGACCTGGAAGACCATGCAGGGCAGGCCGGAGTTTGCCGACATCGAAGAGCTGACCAACAATCAGAACGAGCGGTTCCTCTTCTCCACCCAGCACCTCACCCGCCGCTATGCAAAAGCCATCAGCGACGTGGATGATTTCTGCGACTAAAAGATCATACACAATTGAATAGGGTACAAGAGCTTCTTTGAGCAAGGCTGTCTAAACCCCGCAGGGGGCAGGACACCGCGCCGCAATGCTAAGGGCCAACGCCGGCATTCAAGGGTGGCAGGGGAAACCCGGCCGCCTTCCCGCAGAAGAAACGCTGCAATTTGAAAAAAAGAACTCCTCCCATCCACCGTTCCGGAGCGTTGCCTCCTTCCCGTTGCTGCAACAGCGGAAAAGGAAGCGGCTCCCTCGGCGTGGCGGCCTGCAGGCTGCCGCTCCGGGCCATGTTCGGTTTTTTGCGGGGGCGTTTTGATTTTCGGTCAGAACGTCTCCGCTTTTTTTCACCTGCCGATCGAAAAGAGATCTCCCCGGGAGTTTGTCCGGGCCATAGCGGGCAAACTGTGCCCCGGGGAGCGATGGAGGATTTTTGCAATGAAACAGCCTTTTTGCACGCCAGCCCAGGCCCTGCGCCGGGTGCTGGATGCTGCTGCGGCTCTCCCGGTGCCTGCCACGGAGCGGGTGCCGCTGGATGATGCCTGTGGGCGGATCGCAGCCCGGGACCTGTGTGCCCGGATGGATCAGCCCCCTTTTGACCGGAGCCCTCTGGATGGCTATGCCCTTCACAGTGCCGACACGGCCGGGGCGGGGGAGAAGACCCCTGTCACCCTGCCGGTGGTGATGAAGCTCTACGCCGGGGATGCCCCCGCCGCTGCCCTGCCTGCCGGGTGTGCCGCCCGGATTATGACCGGTGCACCCCTGCCCCCGGGCGCGGACTGCGTTCTGATGCAGGAGCTGACCGACAGCGGGGAGGAGCAAGTGCGCATTTACGCCCGGCTCCAGCCCAACGCCAATGTGGTGTTCCGGGGTGAGGACATCGCCGCCGGTGCCCCCATTGCCGCCGCCGGAACTGTGCTGACCCCGGCGCACATCGGTGTGCTGGCCGGTCAGGGCATCCCGGATGCCGAGGTCTTCCGCCCCCTGACCGTGGGCGTGCTTGCTACCGGCAGTGAGCTGCTGGAAGCGGGTGAGGCCTGGGCTCCCGGCAAGATCTACGATGCCAACGGGATCCAGAATGCCGCCCGCCTGCGGCAGCTGGGCTTTGCCGTGGAGCGCACCCACTGCTCGGATGACCCGGAGGAGATCGCCGCCCGGATGAAAGAACTGCTCACCCGGTGTGATGCGGTGATCACCAGCGGCGGTGTTTCGGTGGGGCAGAAGGATTACCTGCCCACGGTGCTGGAAATGCTGCACGCGGAGCCTGTTTTTGCCGGGGTAGCCCAGAAGCCCGGCAGCCCCATGATCGCTGCACAGGTGGGAGAAAAGCTGGTGTTCTGCCTGTCCGGCAATCCCTTTGCCGCTGCTGCCACGCTGGAGCAGTATGCCGTTCCGGCCTTGCTGCGGGCCGCAGGGCGGCGGGAAGAGGACTGCATCCCGGTGCACACCCGGGGCAGGCTGACCACCGGCTTTTCCAAGCCCAGCAAGGGAACCCGCTTTCTGCGGGCCAGAGCGCTGGGCGGCCTGGTGGAGATCCCCGGCGAGGGCAACGCGGAGGCGCATTCCTCGGGCAGTCTGTCGGCCATGATGGGCTGCAACTGCCTGGTGGAGCTGCCTGCGGGCAGCGGCCCGGTGGCTCCGGGCGAAGAAGTGGAGGTACTGAACTTTGTACAGTGAAAAGAAACAGGCGCTTGCTGCCGAGCTGAGCCTGAAACGCCCGGCTGTGCTGGCCGTGAGCGGTGCGCACAACAGCGGCAAAACGACGTTATTGGAAAAACTCATCCCCCTGCTGCGGGCACGGGGCCTGAAGGTGGGTGTCATCAAGCATGACGGCCACGATTTCACCCCAGACGTGCCGGGCACCGACAGCTTCCGCCTGCGGGAGGCCGGGGCCGAGGGCGTGGCGGTCTTTTCGGGCAGCCGCTACCTGCTGACGGAGGAATTCCGCCTGAACGAGCAGGATCTGCTGGCCCTGTTTGAGCGCCACGGCTATGATCTGGTGCTGATGGAGGGCTTCAAGGAGAGCGGCTGGCCCAAGATCGAGGTGGTGCGCAAGGCTGTCTCGGAGGAGCCTGTTTCCTTTGAGCCGCTGGCCATCGTGGGGGATGTTCCGGGCGCGGATTTTGCGCTGGACGAGCCCGCAGCGCTGGCCGACTGGATCGCTGCACAGATGCCTGCATTGTAACAGGGGGAGGAAGAAACCATGAAACTGATCCGTACCGAAGACGCGGCAGGGCAGGTGCTCTGCCACGATATCACCCAGATCATCCCGGGTGAATTCAAGGGGGCCCGCTTCAAAAAGGGCCACATCATTCAGCCCGAGGATATTCCGGTGCTGCTGAGCATCGGCAAGGAAAACCTCTATGTCTGGGAGAAAAAGCCCGGCATCCTCCACGAGGACGAAGCTGCCGCCCTGCTCTACAAGGCCGCTGCCGGTCAGAATATCCACGGCACCGAGCCCCGGGAGGGCAAGATCGAACTGATCGCCGACTGCGACGGTTTGCTCAAGATCGACCGCAGGGCCCTGCTGGCAGTGAACAGCACCCCCCAGATGATGATCGCCACGATCCACGGCGACCTGCCTGTGAAAAAGGGAGCCAAGCTGGCTGGTACCCGCATCATCCCGCTGGTCATTGAGCAGGAGAAGATGGAGGCCATGCAGGCTGCTGCCGGGCCGAAGCCCATCCTGAACGTGCTGCCCTTCCACCAGAAGAAGTTTGCCGTTATCAACACCGGCAGCGAGGTGTTCAAGGGCCGTATTGAGGACAAGTTTACTCCCATCCTCGAGCAAAAGCTGGCGGTGTATGGCTGTGAGATGGCCTTCCACAAGGTCTGCGACGATGACCCGGCGGGCATTACGGCCGCCATTCTGGAAGCAAAGGCCGCAGGCTGTGAGCTGATCTTTACCACCGGCGGCATGAGCGTGGACCCGGACGACCGCACCCCGCTGGCCATCAGGAACACCGGGGCTGAAATTATTACCTACGGCGCGCCCGTGCTGCCCGGTGCCATGTTCCTGGTCAGCTATCTGGACGGTGTGCCGGTCTGCGGCCTGCCCGGCTGTGTGATGTACGCCAAGCGCACCATTTTTGACCTGCTGCTGCCCCGCCTGCTGGCCGATGACCCCATTACCGCCGAGGATATCGCCCGTCTGGGCGAGGGCGGCCTCTGCCTGGGCTGCGCCGAGTGCCACTGGCCCAATTGCGGCTTCGGACACTGCTGAAACCCTCTCAGCCAAAGCCTTTCGGCTTTGCCAGCTCCCCCGAAGGGGGAGCTTAACTAAGGTGAAAAAAATATGAGTGAAAATAATCTGACACATTTTGATGCCGCCGGAAACGCCGTGATGGTGGACGTGAGCGAAAAGCCCGTCACGGCCCGGGAGGCCACGGCCCACGGTATCATTACCATGAATGCGGAAGCCTTTGCCGCCGTGGAGAGCGGTACCGTGAAAAAAGGCGATGTGCTGGGCGTGGCCCGGGTGGCCGGCATTATGGCCACCAAGCGCACCAGCGAGCTGATCCCCCTGTGCCACCCGCTGCCGCTGACCAAGGTGCAGATCGAGTTTGACCTGCTGCCCGAGCGCCGGGCTGTGGAAGCACGCTGTACGGTCAAGACCAGCGGGGTGACCGGCGTGGAGATGGAGGCCCTGACCGGCGTTTCCACCGCCCTGCTCACCATTTATGACATGTGCAAGGCCGTGGATAAGGGCATGGAGCTGGGCGAGATCCATCTGGTGGAAAAGACCGGCGGCAAGAGCGGACATTATATCCGGGCGGAGGGCGGCTATGTTTGATTCCAAGGGCCGCAATATCCATTATCTCCGCCTTTCCGTGACCGACCTGTGCAACCTGCGCTGCCGCTACTGTATGCCGGATGGCGTGGACAAGCTGGAACGGGAGGATATCCTGACCTACGAAGAATTCCTGCGCCTTGCCGCCCTGTTTGCCCGGTGCGGGGTGGATACCGTGCGGGTCACCGGCGGCGAACCGCTGGTGCGCAAGGGCGTGGAGCAGCTGGTCAAGGGGCTGAAAGCCATCCCCGGCATCCGGAAGGTCACCATGACCACCAACGCCGTCCTGTTGGAACAGCAGCTGCCCGCCCTGCTGGAGGCCGGGCTGGACAGCGTGAACATCAGTCTGGATACGCTGGACCCCGCCCTGTTTGCAAAGATCACGGCCCGGGATGAATTTGCCGCCGTGCAGGCGGGCATCCATGCCGCGCTGGAAAGCGGCATCCCGGTCAAGCTGAACTGCGTGCCCCAGGTGGGCGTAAACGAGGGTGAGCTGGAAGCGCTGGCCGCTCTGGCACAGGACAAGCCCCTGCAGGTGCGGTTCATCGAGATGATGCCCATCGGCTACGGGGCGGCCATGCCCTGTATCTCCGGCCCGGAACTACTGACCCGCTTCCGCAGGCGCTGGCCGGAGCTGGCCCCGCTGCCCGGGGCAGCATGTGCCGCGCTGGGCGACGGCCCGGCGGTCTATTACACTGTGCCGGGCTGGAAAGGGGACATCGGCTTCATTGCCGCTGTCCACGGTAAGTTCTGCGCCTCCTGCAACCGGGTGCGGCTGACCAGTCAGGGCTTTTTGCGCCCCTGCCTTGCCAGTGAGACCGGATGTGACCTGAAAGCCCTGCTGCGCAGTGGCGCGTCTGACGAGGAGCTGCTGACTGCCATCCGTACCACCATCTGGGAAAAGCCCCAGGAACATCATTTTGAATTGAAACAGGACATCCCCGCGACCAGGGGCATGTACCGAATTGGAGGATAAATCTATGGGAAAACTTCTGGCGATCTGCACCAGCCCCCAGCGGGGCACGGTCAAGACCGAAGTGGAAAGCGCACGCCTGACCCCGGAATGGGGCATTGAGACCGATGCCCACGGCGGGAACTGGCACCGTCAGGTCAGCCTGCTGAGTGCAGAAAAGATCGAGAACTTCCGCAAGAAGATCTGGGTGGACTATGGTGCCTTTGGCGAGAATCTGGTGGTGGAGGGCTACGATTTCCGCAATCTGCCCGTGACCAGCCGCTTCGCCATCGGGGACGTGGTGCTGGAAATGACTCAGATCGGCAAAGAGTGCCACAACGACTGCGTCATCAAGCAGAAGACCGGCGAGTGCATCATGCCCCGGGAGGGCGTGTTTGCCCGGGTGCTGCAGGGTGGCGAGATCCACGTGGGGGACGAGGTGACCCTGCTGCCCCCGCCGGAAAACCCGCCCCTGCGCGCTGCCGTCATCACCCTTTCCGACAAGGGCAGCCGGGGTGAGCGGGAGGACAAGAGCGGCCCCCTGATCGTGGAGATGCTCACCGCTGCAGGCTATCAGGTGGAGGAGACCATGATCCTGCCCGATGAGGCAAAGGCCCTGAAAGCACAGCTCATCCGGCTGGCCGATGGCCGTCAGGTCAACCTGATCCTGACCACCGGCGGCACCGGCTTTGCCCCCCGGGATATCACCCCGGAAGCCACCTATGCCGTAGCGGACCGCAACGCCCCCGGCATTGCTGAGGCCATGCGTTACCACAGCCTGAGCATCACCCCGCGCGGAATGCTCAGCCGTGCCGCCAGTGTGCTGCGGGGCAAGACCCTCATCGTCAACCTGCCCGGCAGCCCCAAGGCCGTGAAGGAGAATCTGGAGTACATCCTGCCCAGCCTGGAGCACGGGGTACGCATTGCCGCCGGGCTGGACGGCGAGTGCGCCCGCAAATAAGTCTGTTTCACCGCCGCGGCGCTGCTTTTGGTGCCGGGCGTAAAAATAAAAGTACAACAAAAGCATACCCACTGTAAGGAGCAAGACTATGAAAACTATGATCTCCCGCCGCGGCTTCCTGTGCGCTGCCGGCATCGCATCCGCATCTGCTGTTCTGACCGCCTGCGGCGGCTCCTCCAGCAGCACTGCATCTTCCACCGCATCCTCCGCTGCCGCCTCCTCTGAGGCTGCCTCCGGCGAGAGCGTGGAGCTGATCGTTTTTGCTGCCGCCTCCCTGACCGAGACCCTGAACGCCATTGCCGAGACCTACTCCGCAGAGAACCCCGGCGTGACCTTCAGCTTCAACTTTGACTCTTCCGGAACCCTCAAGACCCAGATCCAGGAGGGTGCGGACTGCGACCTGTTCCTCTCCGCCGGTCAGAAGCAGATGAACCAGCTGGACAGCACCGCTTCCGCTGAGGGGAACACCGAGGGCCTGGACTTTGTGGATGCCGAAAGCCGTGTGGATCTGCTGGAGAACAAGGTCGTGCTCTGTGTACCCGAGGGCAGCGACAAGGGGATCGACAGCTTCGACAGCCTGGCTGAGCACCTGAAGGCAGAGGATATCCTGTTCTGCATGGGCAACAGCGATGTGCCCGTGGGTCAGTACACCCAGAAGATCCTGGCTTACTATGATCTGGATGAGGCAGCTCTGGCTGCTGCCGGTGTCATTACCTACGGCTCCAACGTCAAGGAAGTCACCACCCAGGTCAGCGAGGCCAGCGTGGATGCCGGTGTCGTTTACTGCACCGATGCGTACAGCGCCGGTCTGACCCCCGTGGACGAGGCCACCAAGGAGATGTGCGGCCAGGTCATCTACCCCGCCGCTGTGATGAAGAATGCCCTCCATGCCGAGGCTGCCAAGGAGTTCCTGGCTTACCTGCGCACCGACAAGGCTGCGACCGTGTTCGAGAGCGTCGGCTTCACCGCACTGTAAGCATCCGCTGGGGGGATGGTATGGACTGGTATCCCTTATGGAACAGCCTGCGCATTGCGCTGATCAGCTGCGCGGCAGTGTTCTTTTTAGGCATCTTTGCGGCCTACTACATTGCAAAGCTCCCGCGCGTGCTCAAGGGCGTGCTGGACGTGGTGCTCACCCTGCCCATGGTGCTGCCGCCCACGGTCGTGGGATATTTCCTGCTGCTGCTGTTCGGCGCAAAAAGGCCGCTGGGCATCTTTTTCATGGAACATTTCGGCGTGAAGCTGGTGATGAACTGGTACAGCGCCATTTTTGCTTCCATCGTGGTGGCCTTTCCGCTGATGTACCGCACGGCCCGCGGTGCCTTTGAGAGTTTTGACGAAACGCTGGCCTGGTCGGCACAGACGCTGGGACTTTCCAACACCTGGATCTTCTGGCGGGTGCGGATGCCCTGCTGCCGTCAGGGCATTCTGGCCGGTACGGTGCTGGCCTTTGCCCGTGCGCTGGGCGAATATGGTGCCACCAGCATGATCGCAGGCTACACGCCGGGCAAGACGGCCACCATTGCAACCACGGTCTACCAGCTCTGGCGCACCAACGATGAAGCCGGGGCCATGCAGTGGGTGCTGGTGGATATCGTTATCTCGGCGGTGGTGCTGCTGGCAGTGAACCTGCTGGAACGCAGGCAGAAGCAGGGAGGAAAGCGCACATGAGCCTGGAAGTAAATGTGACCAAGCGGTTTGATGGTTTTACCCTGCACGCTGCGTTCACGGCAGGGGACACTGCCACCGCCCTTCTGGGCGCGTCCGGCTGCGGCAAAAGCATGACCCTGCGCTGCATTGCAGGCATCGTCCGGCCGGACGAGGGGCGCATCGTGCTGGATGGCCGGGTGCTGTTCGACAGCGCTCAGGGCATCGACCTGCCGCCCCAGCAGCGCAATGTGGGCCTGCTGTTCCAGAACTACGCCCTGTTCCCCAACATGACCGTGGAGCAGAATATCCTCTGTGCCCTGAAGAAGGAAAAGGACCCTGCCGCCCGCAGGGCCGCCTGTGCCGAGGCATTGCGGGCCATGCGGCTGGAGGAACTGGCCAAGCGCCTGCCCGGCGCGCTTTCGGGCGGGCAGCAGCAGCGTGCCGCCCTGGCCCGCATCCTGGCGGCCAAACCCCGCATCCTGATGCTGGACGAGCCGTTCAGTGCGCTGGACAGCTATCTGCGCGAGGAGGTAGAGGGGGAAGTGGGCAGCCTGCTGGCCGGGTTTGCGGGCACGGCCCTGCTGGTGACCCACAACCGGGACGAGGCCTACCGCCTGTGCAGGGAGATGATCGTGATGGACAGCGGCGAGGTGCTCCGGGCAGGCACGACCAGGGAGGTCTTTGCCGACCCCCGCACCCGTGCCGCCGCCCGCCTGACCGGCTGCAAGAACATTCTGCCCTGCACCCGGGTGGGGGAGCATACCGTTCATCTGGCGGGCTGGGAACAGCCGCTGACCGTGGCTCTGCCGGTGCCCGAGGGCTGCCGCGCCGTGGGCATCCGCGCCCATGATCTTGCACCCTGCGCTCCCGGCACCCCCAACAGCCTGCCGGTGCAGGCTGTCTCCACCAGTGAGAATCCCTTTGACTGGAATATGATCTTCACCCTGCCCGGCGGTGAGGTCCGCCTGTGGTGGAAGGTGTCCAAGGAGACAATGGCGGCCCCGCCGCCAAAAGCACCCGCCTGCCTTGCTGCCGCCCCGGAAAATATCATGCCGCTGGTCTGAGGCAAAAGAATCGCTCTCTCCCTGCTCCCGAAACAGAAATACGGAGCAGGGAGAATTTTTTTGAAAAAAGTACTTGACTTTATCAAGTAATGCGATTATACTAGACCTTGTCAAGTAAAGGAGATGCAAAGAGTGATCCAATCGACCATATCCTTCTACGTGATGGAGTTTTACAAGCAGTTCGCAGCCTACACCACCCAGCAGCTGCAGGAGTTTGGCCTGAGCTTTGGCATGATGTATTTTGTGATCTACGTGGGCAAACATCCCGGCTGCACCCCGGCTGAGATGACCAAAAACCTGCACCTGGA
Organism: Faecalibacterium sp. BCRC 81149; assembly: GCF_022750605.1. NCBI lineage: Bacteria > Bacillati > Bacillota > Clostridia > Eubacteriales > Oscillospiraceae > Faecalibacterium > Faecalibacterium sp. BCRC 81149. Next base: position 143,243 of record NZ_QXJA01000005.1, read on the forward strand.
CTGGGGCCACTGCCAGCGCAGCGTGATCAAGCTGGTGGAAGATGGCTTTATGACCCGGGAAAAGCAGGGCCGCAGTTATCATTTGGGGCTGACCCCGGCGGGTGAGAGAGCATTCCGGACCTGCCACCAGGTATTTTTCGATTGGGATGCACAAAATCTGAGCGGGCTGACCGAAGAGGAACAGCACCAGCTCCTGAGCCTGCTGCAAAAGGCAGCACGGACGAGAAAAGAGAGTGTGTAACATGTACGACACCATCCTGAGCCCCATTGATTACGGTGGATTGCAGCTGAAGAACCGCATCATCTTTGCCCCCACCACCTTCGGCCTTTCGGACGAGGAATATCTGGCAGAGATGGAGCGGCTGGCCAAGGGCGGCTGCGCCATGATCATCATCGGCGACGTGCCGGTGGCCAAGAGCCGGTTTGAGAAGTCCCTGTTTGACAAAAAGGGCTTTGCCTTCTATCAGCAGATCTGCGAGACTGCCCACAAGTACGGCTGCAAGGTCTGCGCCCAGCTCCACCAGACCGATACCGACATGATGTCCATCATCAAGTGCATCCCGGGGATGCTGATGAAAAAGATCACCCCCGACCAGCTGCGGGAGCGGATGAACGATGCCGTGGGCCCCTACATCACCAAGATGTCCCAGAAAAAGATCCATCAGATCATCGATGGCTTTGGTAAGGCCGCTGTGCTGGCAAAGCAGGCGGGCTTTGACATGGTGCAGGTGCACGGCGACCGGATGTGCGGCAGCTTCTCTTCCGCCATCTTCAACCACCGCACCGATGAATACGGCGGCAGTGCCGAGCGCCGCGCCCGCTTTGCCGTGGAAGCTGTCAAGGCAGTGCACGCCGCTGTGCCCGGCATGGCCATTGACTACAAGCTGGCTGTCCGGCAGGAGAACCCCCATTACGGCAACGCCGGTGTGGTGGAGGAGGAACTGGCCGTGTTCGTGCCCCTGCTGGTGCAGGCAGGCGTGACCAGCTTCCATGTGACACTGGCCAACCACTCTGCGCTGGAAAACACCATCCCGCCGGCCAGCCACCCCGAGTTCAAGGAGACCGGCTGCTTCCTCAAGTTCTGCGATGAGGTGCGCCGGTATACCAGTGTGCCGCTCTGCGGTGTGGGCGGCCTGAACGACCCCGATTTTGTGGAGCAGCAGCTTGCCAGCGGCCGCATCCAGTGTGCGGCAATGTGCCGCCAGCTGCTGGCCGACCCCAACTGGGTCAACAAACTGCAGAGCGGCAATGCGGCAAAGATCCACCGCTGTGTCCGCTGCAACAAGAAGTGCCTGGGCGGCCTGATCGCCCATCAGGGCACCCGCTGTATCTATGATGCCCTGAACGCAAAAGAACAGGGCAGCATCTGATATCAAAGAGAACAAAGGAGAATGACCATGAGCTACGCCATCGTTTTCAGCAGCAAGACCGGCAACACCCGCCTGCTGGCCGACACCCTTCGCGCAAGCTTGCCCCAGAATGAGTGCACCTACTTCGGAGCACCGGCCCCGGAGGCACTGGAGGCTGAGACCCTTTACATCGGCTTCTGGACGGACAAGGGCCATGCCGATGACACCCTCACCGCCTTTTTGCAGACCCTGAAGGGGAAGCAGGTCTTTTTGTTCGGCACCGCAGGCTTTGGCGGCAGTGCGGAATATTTTGAGCAGATCCTGGCAGCGGTGCAGAAGTCGCTGGATGAGAGCAACACGGTCATTGGAACTTATATGTGCCAGGGCAAGATGCCCATGACCGTGCGCCAGCAGTACGAAAAGATGCTGCAGCAGCCCAACCATGCACCCAACCTCGAGATGCTGATCGAGAATTTTGACAAGGCACTGGCTCACCCGGATGCCGCAGACCTCGACCAGCTGCGCAAAAAGGCGGCAGAGGTGCAGGCATAACGGAAGAACGCTTCAAAAAAGCAGATTTTTTGAGAAGGCTGCTCCAAAACAGTTGACAGGTTCTGCCCGATGTGGTAGGATAATGTCGAGGAAATGGGAACAGTTCCTCAAGGTGAATTGAATATTCTCGGCAAAACAGTCGAAAGGCTGTGACGCAAAGCTACAGGGCCTGTAAAATGGCAGCCAGCTGCTTCTCAAAGAAATCTTTCTTTGGGCGACCTGCTTAGATTTTCTGGGTGTTGTTTTGCTGAGTGTATTGCAGAACAACACCTTTTTTCGTTCTCAAATTTCTTCCCAAAAGAAGAAAGGCACGCAAAACTGAATATCCTCGGCAAAGCAGTCGAAAGGCTGTGACGCAAAGCTATAGGGCCTGTAAAATGGCAGCCAGTTGCTTCTCATCACCTGAGGGTCTCCACAGCGGAGATTGGGTGTTGAGTGACCTTCATCTGAAGCATCAGGTGTCGATTGCCGAGTATACCAGCAATCGACACCTTTTTTCATGGGGCAACACAAAAGAGGTTCAACACCATGCGTAACGCTTCGATGAAAGTCCTGAAGAATCTGGTCTGCTGCGCCGCATTCATCTGCCTGATGTTTGTTCTGGCAATGCCCGCACACGCAGCTTCCAAGGCCGATGAGCTGCTGCAGCTCGTCAACGCAGAGCGTGCACAGGCCGGTGTGGCTCCTCTGAGCATGGGCAGCAGCGCACTGAATGCTGCCGCACAGGCCCGTGCAGAAGAACTTACCGTCAATTACTCCTACAACCGCCCCAATGGCAGCCGTGAGTTCACCATCCTGCCGGAGTACGGTGTGGACGATGTTTCTGTGGGCGAGAACTACTGGGCAGCTGCTGAGGATGCTTCGGATGTGGTCGCCGCCTGGAATCGCTACGATTTCTTCAAGGAGCGGATGCTGGACAAGGATGCCACCTCCGTTGGCATTGGCTACTACGAGGGCGGCGAGTACGGCAATTACTGGGTGATGATCTTCACCTACGCCCGCGGTACCAGTGAGAACGGCTTTGCACAGGAAGTGCTGGCGCTGGTCAACGCTGAGCGTGCAAAGGAAAATCTGGCACCTCTGGCCATGGGCGATGCCAAGCTGCAGGCCGCCGCCGATGAGCGCGCAAAGGAAGTGGCAAAGGTCGCTTCCCACACCCGCCCCGATGGCACCAACTGCTTCACCGTGCTGAAGGAGTACGGCGTGTCTGATACCGCCACCGGCGAGAATGCCGCCTGGGGCGAGACCACGCCCGAAAAGGTCGTTGCAGACTGGATGGCTTCGGAAGGCCACCGTGTCAATATCATGGACCCCGCCGCCAAGTATATGTGCCTTGGCTACAACTACGATGCCAATTCTCAGTGGGGCCACAACTGGATCCAGATTTTCGCAAAGTAAGCGGATGACTTCCATTGAGCGTTGTACGATGAAATAAAACAGAGCAAAAAGAGATGCACCCCGCTCCCTGAACCGGTTTCAGAAAGGCGGGGTGCATCTCTTTTGTTTTTTTATTCTGCTGCCATCTCAGCCACATCCTCGGGGCTGAAGTCGCCCAGGGGCAGGATGAGCCGGCCCAGCGTCTCCTGCGGCAGGGCGGCAAGCCGGGCACTCTCGTCCGCAATTTCGGCAGGGCAGAGGACGTGCACGCCGTCCGCCCCGGTCTCCACCCGGGCGCGGTGGCCGGTGGCAATGTACTGGATGCCCAGCCGGTCAGCCGCCGCCAGCAGGGCGGGGAAGCGCAGGTCGGCCGGGGCAACGGTCTCCTCGGCCAGCTGGCTGGCCAGTTCGCTGGCATTCAGGGTGATGCACTCGATGCCCAGAGCCTTGGCGGCTTCCTTGGCGGCATCCACAACGGGGTCATCGGTGCACAGACGCACCACAGCGCCCATCACCGCAAAGCCCTGCTGCTGTAAAATGCGGACAGCTGCTTTGCAGCCCGTGCCGCCGCACAGGCCCACCAGCACCTTGTCCTGCTGTTCATAGGTATCGAACCCGCTGCCGGGCAGAAATGTATCGCTCATCGTCCCTGTCTCCCTCCGTGTGCCTGACTTTGTGCCACGGCCAGCTGGTCGCAGCGCTCATTTTCCGGGTGGCCTGCATGGCCCTTGACCCAGACATAAGTGATCTTGTGCCGGGCTTCCTGCTCCAATGCCTGTTCCCACAGGTCGGGGTTCAGGGCAGGGGAGCCGTCGGACTTTTTCCAGCCCCGGCGCTTCCAGCCCCTGGCCCAGCCCTTTTCCAGCCCATTGATGACGTACTGGCTGTCAGAGCACAGCCGCACCTCACAGGGCTCCTTGAGCTGGCGCAGGGCCTCGATAAAGGCGGTCAGCTCCATCCGGTTGTTGGTGGTGGAAGCATCGCCGCCGCTGAGCTCTTTTTCGTAGACCTTGCCGTTGAAGCGGTAGCGCAACACTGCACCCCAGCCGCCCGGGCCGGGGTTGCCGCTGCACGCGCCATCGGTGTAAACTTCGACTTGTTTCATCTGTTTCTCCCGGAACTTGAATTTTTGGATACTTCTATTTAGAGCTATTTTTCCGGTTCTGTCAAGAGGAAAACGTATCATCCCCGGCTTTTCCGGCAAAGCTTTGAATTGACAAAGTGGACAAGAAATACTATACTGTTTGTAACAAAATGCGTATAGGGGCGCACCGGTGCGGTGTGTCCGGCCGGAACAGGGCAGTGCCGCGGTCGCATCGAACAGATGGACTGACAGGGCAGAAATTACTCCGTTCCGGCCATCCCAGTGCCGAAAACGGGCATGGAAGCGAAAAATTCTATACGATGGTTTCGATGGGAGCGGCGGTGCGTTTGCTGCTCCTTCACAGCAGACAGGCCGCTCGCAAAGGGGTGTGCCTGCGTTTTGTAATTGATTTTGGAGGTACCGCATGGCACAGGTCAAAGAACAGAACCCGGCTCAGGCTCAGAACAATCCGAACAGAAACAGTGAATCCGGTGGGGAAAAGCGTACCCGCACCCGCCGCCCTTATTATAACCGGCGGCCCCGCCGTACTCAGCAGCCCAAGGAGGCCGCTGTGCCCATCCACATCTACCCGCTGGGCGGTCTGGGTGAAGTGGGCAAGAACATGACCGTGTATGAGTGCAACGGGGATATGATCATTGTGGACTGCGGCCTTGTATTCCCGGACAGTGAGATGTACGGCGTGGACATGGTCATCCCCGACTTTACCTTTGTGGTGCAGAATAAGGACAAGATCAAGGGCCTGCTCATCACCCACGGCCACGAAGACCACATCGGCAGCATTCCCTACCTGCTGCAGAAGTTTGATCTGCCCATCTACGGCACCCGGCTGACCTGCGGCCTCATCCGAAACAAGCTGGAGGAGTTCGGCCTGGCAGGCAAGACCAAGTTCGTGGAGATCACCCCCAAACAGAAGATCAAGCTGGGCTGCTTTACCGTGGAGCCCATCCATGTCAACCACTCCATCCCCGATTCCGTGGCATTTGCCATTGACAGCCCTGCCGGAACGATCATCCAGACCGGCGACTTCAAGATCGATTACACCCCGCTGGCCTGCGGCGTGACCGACCTGACCACCCTTTCGGAGTATGGTCAGAAGGGTGTGCTGGCTCTGCTGAGCGATTCCACCAACGCCGAGCGCCCGGGCTTTACCGCCACGGAGCAGAAGGTGGCCGCCGGTGTCCGCAACCTGTTTGCCCGTGCCCGGAACAAGCGTATCATCATTGCGACCTTTGCGTCCAATATCTACCGCGTCCAGCAGATCATTGATCTGGCCGTGGAGGATGGCCGCAAGGTGGCGTTCAGCGGCCGCAGCATGGTCAATAACACTGCCATGGCGCAGGAGCTGGGTTATATGCACATCCCCGAGGGCACCCTTATCAGCGTGGATGAGCTGAACCAGTACCCGCCGGAGCAGGTGGTGCTGATCACCACCGGCAGCCAGGGCGAGCCCCTGAGCGCTCTTTCCCGCATGGCCTCCTGCAGCCACCGTCAGGTGCGGGTGGGCCCCGGCGACTTCATCATCATCTCCGCCAACCCCATTCCCGGCAACGAGAAGAGCGTGACCAAGATCGTCAACGGTCTGCTCCTGCTGGGCGCGGAGGTCATCTACGAGAGCATGTATGATGTCCATGTTTCCGGCCACGCCTGCCAGGAAGAGCAGAAGCTGATGCTCACCCTGACCAGACCTAAGTATTTCCTGCCCGTGCACGGCGAGTACAAGCAGCTGAAAAAGCATGCCCTGACCGCCGCGTCTCTGGGCATTCCCACCAGCAACATCCTCATTGCCGAAAACGGCTCCAACGTTATCCTGAGCCGGGACGAGATCAAGCTGGGCGAGCCTGTCACCGCCGGTGCTGTGATGGTGGACGGCCTGGGCGTGGGCGATGTGGGCAATGTGGTCCTGCGTGACCGCAAGCATCTCTCTGAGGATGGTCTGGTCATCATTGTGGCCACCGTGGACAGCAAGACCGGCAAGGTGCTGGCGGGGCCTGACCTTGTGAGCCGCGGCTTTGTCTATGTGCGCGAGAACGAGAGCCTGATGGACGGGGCCCAGAGCATTGTGGAAAACGCGCTGGATCGCTGCGTGGAAGAGCATGTGCGCGACTGGAACAGCGTCAAGACCCGGGTGCGTGAGGCGCTGAGCAGCTATATCTACCGCCGCACCAAGCGCAGCCCGATGATCCTCCCCATTCTGATGGAGGTATAAGCCGGAAGCCGCCCCGCCGGGGCAGGCAGACCAGGAGGCAGAAGATTCCATGAAACAAAAACCGAGATGGACGTTAGAAATGCTGATCGCCGCGCTGGCAGTGCTGTGTGCACTGCTGACACTGGCGCTTCTGGTGCAGCGGCCCGCGGGCTGGCCTGCGCTGGCAGTGCTGGTGGTGCTGTGGGGCATCGGCATCTGCGTTTTCCGGTATCAGCTGCGGCGCTGGACCGCCAAGTGGGTGGCTGGCGGCAGCTTTGAAAATTCCAGGACCCAATACAGCCTGGAATCCCTCTCTCAGCCGGCAGCTCTGCTTTCTGGCGAGACGGTGCTGTGGTATAACAGCCGCTTCCGCACGGCGCTGCTGGGCGGCGAGGACCGGCTTGCAGGCAGGGCACAGAAGCTGCTGCCAGGCCTGGACACCGCACAGGCCCGCACCCCGGAGGGGCAGCAGCTCAATCTGGCCGATGGTGTGTGGAATGTGCACAGCAGTACCGTGCCGGGCGGCAGCGAGAGTATGACGCTGCTTGTGTTCAATGAGGAGACCGCCCTGCGCAGGATCGAAACGGAGTACAAGGCCAGCCGCCCGGGGTACATGGTGTTCCTGGTGGATGGCTACGACGATGTATTCAGCGATATGCTGGACAGTGAGCGCGCCCGCCTGCTGGAGGGCATCAACCGGGTGCTGGAGGATATGATCGGCCGGGGCACAGGCTTTCTGCGCCGCGTTGCCAGCGGCCGCTATATCGCCGTGGTGGAAGAGCGCCATCTGGAGCAGTATGCCCAGCGCGGCTACGATGTGCTGGATAAGATCCGTGCTCTGGACCCCAGCGTGAACCTGTCCATCTCCATTGGCATCGGGCGCGGAGCCAAGACCCTGCGGGAAGCCCAGGATATGGCCGTGCAGGCGCTGGATATGGCGCAGGGCCGCGGCGGCGATCAGGCCGCTGAGATGACCCCGGACGGCTTCACCTTTTACGGCGGCGTGAGCCACGGCGTGGAAAAGCGCAGCAAGGTGCGCAGCCGCATCGTGGCCGACCAGCTGGTCAGGCTTGTCAAGGAGGCGGACCATGTGGTCATCATGGGCCACCGGATGAGCGATCTGGATGCCATCGGCGCTGCCGAGGGCGTGCTGCGCATCTGCAAGATCTGCGATGTCCCGGCGGTGATCGCCGTCAGGCGGGATGCCACGCTGGCGGGCAGCCTGATCGATGCCCTGTGCCGGGCCGGGCAGGCGGATGATTTCATCGACCCCAAGGCGGCGCTGCCCATTATCTCCAAGAAAACGCTCTGCGTGGTGGTGGATACATACCAGCTGGGCCTTGTGGAAAGTAAGGAGATCCTGGAAAGGTGCGGCAAGGTGGCCGTTATCGACCACCACCGCAAGGGCGTGGGCTTCATCGAGCACGCAGACCTTGTCTGCCACGAGCCCTATTCCTCCTCGGCCAGTGAGCTGGTCACGGAGCTTTTGCAGTATGTGGGCGACCGGGATGACAAGCCCAGCCGGGTGGAGGCAGAGGGCCTGCTCTCGGGCATTATGCTGGATACCCGGGACTTCACCCTGCACACCGGTGTGCGCACGTTTGAAGCCGCCGCCGCTCTGCGCCGTTACGGTGCGGAGACGGAGCGGGTGCGCCAGCTCTTTGATGTGACCATGGTGGAGTACAACGCCAAGGCAGACCTTGTGGAGGCTGCCCAGATGTACCGCAGCTGTGCCATTTCGGTGAGCGGCGAGGTACCCCCCGAGGCCCGTGTGGCCATTGCGCAGGCTGCCAACGACCTGCTGACCATCCAGAATGTGGAGGCCAGCTTTGTGGCTGTGCAGGTGGGGAACGGCGTGAATATTTCCGCCCGCAGTCTGGGAGCGGTCAATGTTCAGGTCATCATGGAAAGTCTGGGCGGCGGCGGCCACCAGACCATGGCGGCCGCCCAGCTCAAGCATATTACCCCCGAGGCAGCCCGGGCACGCATCCAGACCGCCATTGACCAGTACCGTGAGAGCCAGAAGAAGCCGCTCTCCAAAAATGAACCTGAATCCAGAAAAAAGGAGAAGCAGGGATGAACCATTACGATTATCTCATCGTAGGCGCAGGCCTTTACGGTGCGGTGTTTGCCCAGCAAGCAAAAAAGGCGGGCAAAACATGCCTTGTGATTGATAAGCGCGGCCACATTGCCGGGAATATCTACACCGAGGAAGTGGAGGGCATACAGGTCCACCGCTATGGTGCCCACATCTTCCACACCAGCAGCAAGGCAGTGTGGCAGTATGTGAACCAGTTCGCGGAATTCAACCGCTACACCAACAGCCCCGTTGCCAACTATCACGGCGAGATCTACAATCTGCCCTTCAATATGAACACCTTCAATAAGATGTGGGGGGTGGTGACCCCCGCCGAGGCCAAGGCAAAGATCGAGGAGCAGAAGCGGGAAGCGGGCATCACCGACCCGAAAAATCTTGAGGAGCAGGCCATCAGTCTGGTGGGTACGGACATTTACGAAAAGCTCATCAAGGGCTACACCGGCAAGCAGTGGGGCCGCCCCTGCACCGAACTGCCGGCTTTCATCATCAAACGCCTGCCGGTCCGCTTTACCTACGACAACAACTATTTCAACGCGCTGTATCAGGGCATCCCCGATGGCGGCTATACCGCCATGGTGGAAAAGATGTTGGAGGGCATCGAGGTGCGGCTGAATGTGGATTATCTGGCCGACCGGGAGAACCTGAACGCACTGGCCGACAAGGTGGTCTATACCGGCCCGGTGGATGCCTACTTCGGCTACCGTCTGGGGGCCCTGCAATACCGCAGTGTCCGCTTTGAGACGGAGGTGCTGGACACCGACAACTACCAGGGCAACGCCGTGGTGAACTATACCGATGCCGAGACCCCGTACACCCGCATCATCGAGCATAAGCACTTTGAGTTCGGCACCCAGCCCAAAACGGTGATCAGCCGGGAATACAGCGCCGAGTGGAAGCCGGGCGATGAGCCGTATTATCCCGTCAACGACGAGAAGAACGGTGCCCTGTACGCCCGCTACAAGCAGTTGGCCGATGCCGAGACAAACGTCATTTTCGGCGGCCGGTTGGGCGAGTACAAGTATTATGATATGGATAAGGTGATTGAAGCTGCGCTGGACGTGGCGGGGAAAGAGTTGGCGTGAACTGCTGATCGCCGCACGAGGGGAGTTTCTCCGGCAAGTGTCCGCTGGGGTGGGACCCTGTTGCCGCGCAGCGGCAATAGGGCGGGCGATGGAATGGCCCGTTTCACTTGCGGGAGAAAGCTCCCGGAGATGCGGCAGCCCCCGACCGTTGACGGAAACGCGCAATTGCTGTATACTAGCCATAGAAATCCACCGGTTCCCCGGTGAGAAGTGAGGGATAACACCATGAAAGTGATTCTGAAGCAGGACGTAAAGGGCATTGGCAAGAAGGATGAGATCCATGAGGTCTCCGACGGCTACGCCCGCAACTTTCTGTTCCCGCGCAAGCTGGCCGCTGTGGCCGATGCTTCTGCGGTGAATATCGCACGCGGCAAGGAGGCCGCTGCGGATTTCCACGAGGCTGAAACTGTGGCCGCCGCACAGGCTGTGGCTGCAAAGATCGAGGGCAAGACCGTGACCATCAAGGCCAAGGGCGGCGCATCCGGCCGCCTGCACGGCAAGGTCACCGGCAAGGAAGTTGCCGAGGCTCTGGCCCAGCTGGCCGGTTCTCCCATTGATAAAAAGAAGATCGAGCTGGAGACCAAGGACATCAAGGATGCCGGTGTGTTCAACGCAAAGGTGCGCCTGCATGTCGGTGTCGTGGCTTCCTTCAAGATCATGGTGGAAGTAGAACAGGCCTGATTGAAACGCCATCTGCGCCCCCTGCCTTCAGGGGGCGTTTTTGGCGTTTTGGGAAGCTGGCCCAGTATGGAGGGGGATGAACCATGCCCAACGAACAACGACATTATTCCAATGAACTGAATCTGGAGAGCGTGGGCATCAATCTGCCCTACAATATGCAGGCCGAGCAGAGCGTGCTGGGCGCGGTGCTGCTCAAGCCTGAGACATTGACCGATCTGGTGGAGATCATCCGGCCGGAAATGTTCTACACCCGGCAGAATGCCCAGATCTACTCCGAGATGCTGCGCCTGTTCACAGCGGACCAGACCATCGACTTTGTCACCCTGCTGGATGCCGTCATCTCTGATGGCGTCTTCCCCAGCGCGGACGAGGCAAAAGTCTACCTGACCGGTCTGGCCGAGACAGTGCCCAGCATCTCCAATGTGAAGGCCTATGCCCAGATCGTGCAGGAAAAGTATCTGGTGCGCCAGCTGATGGGCGTTGCCAAGGACATTCTGCAGGACGCGGGCGATGAGCCGGACGCTGACCTGCTGCTGGAAAACGCCGAGCAGCGCATCTACGAGATCCGCTCCGGGCGGGATTCCAGCGCATTGACCCCGCTTTCCTCCAGCATGGTGGAGACGTTGACCAACCTGCAGAAGATCAGCGGCCCGGATGCCGACAAGTACAAGGGCATCCCCACCGGCTTCCGTCTGCTGGATACCGTCCTGACCGGCCTGGGCCGCGGCGACCTCATCATTCTGGCCGCCCGCCCCGGTATGGGCAAGACCAGTTTTGCGCTGAACATTGCCACCCGCGTTGCCATGCAGCAAAAGGTGCCGGTGGCCATTTTCAGCCTGGAAATGACCAAGGAGCAGCTGACCAACCGCATCCTTTCGGCGGAAGCAGGCATCGACAGCCAGGCTTTCCGCACCGGTGCCCTTCGCAGTGAGGACTGGGAGTATCTGGCACTGGCAACGGAAAAGCTCCACGATGCGCCCATCTATATGGACGACACCTCAGGCATCACCATCACCGAGATGAAGGCGAAGATCCGCCGGGTCAATCAGGACCCCACACGCCCCAATGTGGGCCTGATCGTTATCGACTACCTGCAGCTGATGACCACCGGCCAGCGCAGCGAGAACCGTGTGCAGGAGATCAGCTCCATCACCCGAAACCTGAAAATCATGGCTAAGGAAATGAATGTGCCCATCATCGCACTTTCTCAGCTGTCCCGTGCGGTGGAGAAGCAGGGCAACAACTCTTCTCACCGGCCCCAGCTGTCGGACCTGCGTGACTCCGGTTCCATCGAGCAGGATGCCGACTGCGTCCTCTTCCTTTACCGTGATTCCTACTACGCCAGCCAAAACCCCGATGGGGCAGAGGTGGATGCCGATACCGCGGAGTGCATCGTGGCAAAGAACCGCCACGGCGAGACCAGCACGGTGCCGCTGGGCTGGGATGGCGCACACACCCGCTTTATGGATGTGGACTTCAAACGCTGATGAACGACGAAACATCAAAATTGATCGCAAAAGTAGAACGCTTTGCCCGGCAGGAGCAGCTGTTTGCGCCTGCGGAGCCGGGCCGGGCTCTGCACCTGTGCGCCGCCGTTTCGGGCGGAGCCGACAGCATGGCGCTGCTGCAGGTGCTGCTGGAACTGCAGGAAGTTTTTGGGTATCCCCTTACGGCCTGCCACGTCAACCACGGCCTGCGGGGTGAAACTGCGGACCGGGACGAAGCCTTTGTCCGGGCAGAGTGTGCCCGGCTGGGAGTGCCGCTGACAGTTTTCCACCCGGCAGATGTGGGAATGGCTGTGCCGTCCCATGCCGGGGAGGACTGGGCCCGCAGACTCCGCTATGCCTGCTTTGCCCAACTGCTGGCAGGCGGGATAGACTGCATTGCAACGGCCCATACTGCTACTGACCAGGCCGAGACCCTGCTGTTCCGGCTGGCCCGGGGCACCGGGCTGCACGGGGCAGGGGGCATCCGGCCCAGGCGGCCCGGCTACTGCCGCCCGCTGTTGGGCCTGACCCGGGCCGAGACCGAAGCGCTCTGCGCCGCCTTCGGGCAGAGCTGGGTGACGGACGAGACGAACGAGTCTGATATCTACGCCCGCAACCGCCTGCGCCATGGGGCCGTTCCGGCCTTGCGCAGCGTCAACGATGCGGCAGAGGAAAATCTGGCCCGCTTCTGTGAAAAGGCGGCCCGCGCGGATGCCTACTTTGCCAGGCAGGCAGAACAGCTGCTTTCCATCGCGCGTCTGGATGCAGCCCAGACTGCCCGCAAGGCCCCGGAAGCCAAGGCAGCATGGCGGCTGGAGCCGCTGCAGGGCGCTGATCCGCTCATTCTGGAAGCGGCGCTCCACAGCCTTGTTGCTCCGGTGCGGGATGCCGAGGAAAAATACATCCGCCTGCTGGCAGAGCTGGTGGAGCAGGGGAGCGGGGCGGTGCAATTGACCGATATGGTCCGCTTCTGCGCAGGCAGCGGGATGCTCTGGCAGGAAGAGGGCCGGCCGGAAGCGGCTGCGGCCCCTGCGTTTTCGCTGCCGTTTGCCCCTGCCGATGGGGCGGAATTTGCCCTGCCCGGGGGCCAAACCCTGAAAACACGGCTTTTTGTAAGCGGTTTTCGAGAAAAAACACAGGGTGTTCATAAAAAAGACTTAAAAAATCGGGCGGATTATGCTAGAATAACCTTGTTATATTCTGCCCTTACGCTGCGCACCCGTCAACCGGGAGACCGGTTCCGGCCTGCGGGGCGGGGGCTGAGCAAGCCCCTGCGCAAATGGATGAATGAGGCAGGCATTCCTGCCGGAATACGAGAGGGCCTGCCGCTGCTGGCGGCGGGCAGTGAGATCCTGTGGGTCTGTGGGGAGGGCTTTGCCGAGGGGCTGGCCCCGGACGAGGAGACTGTACAGATCTTGCAGTTGGAATTGGAAAATGGAGGAACAACCCATGAGCATGAATGACGATATCAAGAACATCCTGGTCAGTGAGGAAGCACTGAAAGCCAAGGTTGCCGAACTGGGTGCACAGATCAGCAGGGATTACGAGGGCAGAAACCTTGTCCTCGTCTCCATCCTCAAGGGTTCGGTGGTCTTTATGGCCGACCTGATGCGGGCTGTGACCATCCCCTGCAGCATTGATTTTATGGTCGTGTCCAGCTACGGCGGCAGCAATACCACCACCAGCGGTCTGGTCAAGATCATCAAGGATCTGGACGGCGACCTTTCCGGCAAGGACGTGCTGATCGTGGAGGACATTCTGGATACCGGTGTCACCCTTTCCAAGCTGGTGCCCATGCTCAAGATGCGCAACCCGAATTCCGTGAAGATCTGCACCATTCTCGACAAGCCCAGCCGCCGCAAGGCCGACATCCAGCCCGATTACGAGGGCTTCCAGGTGCCGGACGAGTTTGTGGTGGGCTATGGTCTGGACTACGATGAGAAATACCGCAACCTGCCCTATGTGGGTGTGCTGAAACCGGAAATCTACGCATAACAAAAACGAATTAGAACTGGAGTTGATCCCTTTTGCAACCGAAACGACCTCGCTTTAATCCCCTGATCCTGGCGCTGGCACTGGCCGGTGTCCTGATGATCTGGTCGGTGCTGGGCACCAGCGACAGCAGTACCGGCGGCTCCACCATGAGCTACTCGACTGTGGTGCACTACTTTGAGAACAATCAGGTCACAGCCTTTACGCTGGACCGCAACACCAGCATCATCACCCTGACGCTGAAGGAGGGCAAGCAGGAGCTGCCCGAAACCACAGGTGCCACCGCTGCCACACAGGCCTCCGGCGGTCTGCTGAGCAATATGTTCTCCCCCTCTGCCTCTTCCGTGGGGGCAACCAGAAACGATGACGGTACGGTGACGGTGCGCTACAAGCTGCCCTACGCCTATGTGTTCATCGAGAACGTCCAGCAGTATATCGATTCCTACGACGCAGCCAACCCGACCGCGCCCATGGAGTACGATTACACCACCCTGAAGGAGTCCATCCCCTGGATGGAGATCCTGTTCTACCTGGGAATGCTGGGCTGCACCGGCTTCCTGCTCTTCTCCATGATGCGCGGCGGCGCTGGCGGCGGCGGTATTATGAACGTGGGCAAGGCCAAGGTGAAGGACGAGCATGAGAACAAAAAGACCGCGACCTTTGCCGACGTTGCCGGTGAGGACGAGGAAAAGGAAGAGCTGAAGGAGGTCGTGGAGTTCCTCAAGAGCCCTGACAAGTTCAACACGCTGGGTGCCCGCATCCCCCACGGCGTTCTGCTGGTGGGCCCTCCGGGTACTGGTAAGACCCTGCTGGCCCGTGCCTGCGCCGGTGAGGCGGGGGTGCCCTTCTACTCCATTTCCGGCTCCGACTTCGTGGAAATGTATGTCGGTGTCGGCGCGTCCCGTGTGCGTGATCTGTTTGATAAGGCCAAAAAGACCATGCCCTGCATCATCTTCATCGATGAGATCGATGCCGTGGGCCGTCAGCGCGGCGCGGGTCTGGGCGGCGGCCACGACGAGCGGGAGCAGACCCTGAACCAGCTGCTGGTCGAGATGGACGGCTTTGAGGCCAACGATGGTGTCATTGTGATGGCAGCCACCAACCGTGCCGACATTCTGGATAAGGCCCTGCTCCGTCCGGGCCGCTTTGACCGTCAGGTCTATGTGGGCCTGCCCGATGTCAAGGGCCGCGAGGAGATCCTCAAGGTCCACACCAAGAACAAGCCTCTGGCTCCCGATGTCTCCCTCAGAGTCATCGCACAGCGCACCGCAGGCTTTGCGGGTGCTGACCTGGAGAACCTGGTCAATGAGGCCGCTCTGCTGGCTGCCCGCCGCAGCCGTAAGGCCATCACCATGGAGGATATCGAGGAAGCTTCCATGAAGGTCATGGCAGGCCCTGAGAAGAAGAGCCGTGTTGTGACTGCCGAGGAAAAGAAGCTGACCGCCTACCATGAGGCGGGCCACGCCGTGGCAGGCTTCTATTGCAAGCACCACCCCCGCGTGCACGAGATCACCATCATTCCCCGCGGCCAGGCTGGCGGCTACACCATGTATCTGCCTGAAAAGGATCGCAGCTACGTGACCAAGGGCGAGATGTTCGAGGATATCGTTTCCAGCCTGGGCGGCCGTGTGGCCGAGCAGCTGATCCTGGAGGATATCTCCACCGGTGCCTCTAACGACCTGCAACAGGCAACCAACATTGCCCGCCAGATGATCACCAAGTACGGTTTCTCCGAGCGCCTGGGCCCTGTGGTCTACGGCACCTCGCAGGAGGAGACCTTCCTGGGCCGTGATTTCACCCAGGGCAAGGGCTACAGCGAGAGCACCGCTGCCGAGATCGATGGCGAGATGCGGGATATCATCGATGAGGCTTACGAGACCTGCCGCCGCACCCTGACGGAGCACATCGACCAGCTCCATGCGCTGGCACAGGCTCTGATGGAACGCGAAAAGCTGAACGAGAAGGAGTTCAACACTGTGATGGCCGGCGGCAAGCTGCCCCCGCGTGACGGTGACGAGCCTGCACAGGAACCCGCCGCACCGGCGGCCCCGGTGGAGACCGCAGAGCCTGCCGAGAGCGCAGAGCCCGCTGAACAGGCGGAGCAGGCCGTGCTGGGCGAGGAAATGCCCGACCCGGCGCAGGATGCCCTGCAGGAAAACGAATGATCGAAGGGAGCGAGTGTCGTGGAGGAAAATTTTAACCCGGTCGCACGCACCCGGGCCAACTATTATACCCCGGGCAGCCCGGTGCAGTTCGTCTGTGTGGAACTGCTCAAGGGCGAACTCAGCGGCGAGAACGCAGTCTGCCTGACCTTCAAGAACATCTCCAAGGTCACCCTGACTGCACTGGAGATCCACTTCAAGTGCAAGGGTGTAGATGGTATCATCCTGTGTGAGGATGCCTTTGAGTACCGCGAGATCGAGGTCAAGCCCGGTGAGAGCTTTGGCATGGACGATGCCGTGTTTGTGACCCAGAAGGCCATCACCAGCGTGGATGTGGTCCTGAAGAACGTATACAGCGGCAAAAAGGTCGTGCATCTGGATGCCATCAAGCGCGTCCGCCTGCCTGCCCCGCGCCGCCTGAGTCCGGAGCTGGAAAAGGCACTGGAAAGCCGGATGAACCGCAGCGGCCTCAAGTATATGCCGCAGGTGTTCGAGAACGGCTGGTATTGTGCCTGCGGTTCCTTCCACCCGAAGGAAGAGGACACAGTCTACTGCACCGAGTGCGGTTGTGACCGCATCCTGCTGCAGAACGCCCTGAACACCCTGCTGCAGCCCGGCCAGAAGGCCGCCACTGCAGAGCCGGCCCCGGCGGCGGAGGCCACCCGCGTGGCGAGCGCCGCTCCGCAGGAAGAGCCGACCCGCATCGTGGCCAGCGCGCCGGTGCAGGCAGAGCCTACCCGGGTCATCCCGACGGCCCGCCCGGCAGAGCCTGTCGGCGCTCCGACCAGCTTTGCACCGCCGGTGGAACACACCCCTGCTCCGGAAGCAGAGCCTACCCGGGTGCTGGATGCCGCCACTCGCGCGGCGTTCCCCGGCAGCGGTGCAGCGGCTGTGGATGACGAGGGCACCCGTGTGATGCCTGCTGCTGCCCGCCGTGCCGCCCCGGCCCGCCAGCCGGAACCCGAGGTGGAGCAGTACGATGAGGAGGACGATGCGGAAGAGAGCCGTGACGGCATTGCCGAGACCCTCGTCCGCTGGGTCCCGCCCATCACCGCCATCGTCTGCGCAGGCATTGCGCTGTGGGGCTTCGTCTATTATCAGTTTATGATGTAAATGAATGACGGAGGAGGCTGCGCTTCCTCCGTTTTTTGGTTGTACGAAGGAGAAACGTTATGCCCGACGAAGCACTGCAAACCGCTTTTGAGATCAAAACTACCTGCGATGAGATCAGCCGCAAGCTACTGCGCTGGCACTGGGAGAACAAGCCCGGGGAGCACAGCCTGGGAGCCCTGCTGGATCACATCCGTACCCGCCAGCAGGAGAGCCCCGAATATTATGACCGTCTGCCCGATCTGGCGGGCCGAAACAGCTGGCAGCAGCTGGATACCACCCTGTGTATGCGGGTGCTGCTGGACCCTGAAAAGGATGCTGCGCACCAGCTGGATCTGCTGGGCAATACGGAGCACCCCGCTGCTGCCCGCCGGGCCTGCAACGCGGTGCGCACTGCCCGCAATGAAGCGGCCCATGCTTCTGACCGCACGGCGGCTGCGCAGGCGGCGATCCTCTTCAACGAGGCCGTGGAAGCACTGGAAGAGGGCTATGCGGGCGCACCCCTGCGCACCAGTGAGCTGGGCCAGTATTACCGGCTGGCTGAGGATTATCTGAGCCGCTGCGGGGCCAAAAAGCCCATTGCGTCGGCGGCCCCGGAAGAGAAAGCACCCCGCGCGGCAAAGTCCGGCCAGAGCACTGCGGGCAGGAAAAAAGAGGGGACTTCCGGCAGTGCTTCCCGCCGCAGCAGCACAAAGCAGAACACGAGCGGCCGCAGTTCCGGCAGCAGACCCCAGAACCGGAAGCAGGGCAGCGGCCGGAACAGCCGTGCCCGGGCCAGGCAGAAGCAGAAACAGGCCAACCGCACCGTTCTGCTGGTGCTGCTGGCGATCCTGGCTGTGGGTCTGCTGATTCGCGGCTTTACCATGAACTGGCAGTGAAAGAGTGAGGAAACCATGAAGCAAAAACTGATTTTTCTGGATATTGACGGTACTTTGCTGCCTCCCGGTGAGATGACCGTTCCGGCCAGTGCCGTGGAGGCCATCCGGCAGGCCCGGACCAACGGCCACAAGGTGTTTCTGTGCACCGGGCGTAACCTGCGCATGACGAAACCGCTGCTTGCCTACGGTTTCGATGGCTTTGTCTGCTCTGCAGGCGGCTATGTAGGCTGTGATGGGAAAATTCTCGTGGATCTTCCCATGGAGCCTGCGCAGGTCGAGGGCCTGCGGGAGGTGCTGGGGCGTGCCGGTGCCGAGTGCACACTGGAAGCCCGGGATGATACTTACGGCGGCATCAGGATGATCGAGCGGTTCGCCCATTTGTTCCCCCACAAGCCGGGGCAGCTGAACAGCGAGGCCGAGCGCTGGCGCAAAACGATGGAGTATGGCTTGACCATCCGGCCCATTGAGGAATACCACGGGGAGCCGGTTTACAAGGTGGTGTTCATCGCCCCCAACGAAGCCTGCCTTGCTGAAGCGAAGCAGCTGTATGAGGATCAGTTCATCTTCTGCGAGTCCCGGCTGGGGGATAACCCGTCAGCCATCGTCAACGGGGAGCTCATCAACCGCAAGTTCAACAAGGGCACCGGCATCAAGGCCATCTGTGATGATCTGGGGTGTTCGCTGGCCGATACCATCGGCTTTGGCGACAGCGACAATGACCTGCAGATGACCGATGTGGTAGGCATCAGCGTCTGCATGGCCAATGGCTCTGACAACCTGAAAAAGCTCTGCGACCGCATCTGCCCGGCTGTGACGGAGGACGGCGTGGCAAGGGAGCTCAAAACTCTGGGCCTGATCTGAGAGCAGCCTTCCACAAAAGAAGAGATGATAACAAAAAATTCCCGCTCCATCGAGCGGGAATTTTTGTTAGAGAGGGTTATTTCTGATGGACTGCCTTGTGATATACCGCGTAGGCGATCACGGCAGAGAGGGCCTCTGTGATCCAGAAGGCGTGCCAGACACCGGTAGGGCCCATGCGGCCGCACAGCACCCACGCAATGGGCATGATGAAGATGATGTAGCGGCAGAGGGATATGACCAGCGAGGGCACGCCCTTGCCCAGACCCTCCAGCGCGCCGGAGGAGGTGGTAGACACTGCAGAGACGATGAATCCCAGGCAGATGACCCGCAGGGCGGTCTGGCCGATGGCGATGGTCTCGGGGTTAGAGGTGAACAGACCCATCAGCGGGCCTGCAATGGTCAGGCAGAGCAGGGTGCCAATGGCCATGATCCCGGCGCTCAGGCCCAGTGTCAGGTTGTAGAGCCTGGACACACGGCCATGCTCCCGGGCACCGTAGTTGTAGCCCACCAGCGGGCGCATCCCCTGCACGATGCCGTTGGCCGGCAGGTAAAGGAAGGTCTGGAGTTTGTAGTAGATGCCCAGCACCGTGACATAGCTCTGGGAGTAGACCGCCAGCAGGCCGTTCAGGAAGGTGACCAGCAGGCTGGGCAGGGCCAGATTCAGGATGGCCGGTACACCGATGGCATAGAGCTTGCCGTCAAGGGCGGCATCGAACCGCAGGCAGCGGCGGGAGAAGCGGACGGCGACTTCGGTGGTGCAGTAGACATAGAGGTAGACCACAAGGGAAACGGCCTGCCCGATGCCGGTGGCAAGGGCCGCACCGGCAATGCCCAGGGCGGGCACCGGCCCAAGGCCGAAGATGAGGACCGGGTCGAGGGCGATGTTGGTCACGCAGCCGGTGATCAGCGCCACCATGGCAACGTTCATCCGGCCCACGGACTGGAAGATCTTCTCAAAGGCGAGGTCTGCCATGTTGACCAGCGAAAACAGGAACACGATGGTGGAGTAGGTCACGCCCATGTTCACCAGAGCGGGATCGGTAGTGAAGCGGCGCAGGAAGCCGGGCATGATGGCAATGCAGAGGACCATGCCCACCACGCCGTGCAGCAGGGAGAACATCATGCCGTGGGTGGCGGCCCGGTTGGCGTTCTCGTGGTCGCCTGCGCCGAGGTAGAGCGCGATCTGGGCGTTGATGCCGATGCCGAAGCCGATGGCCACTGCATTGACAAAGTTCTGGATGGGAAACACCAGCGAAAGCGCCGTCATGGCCTGCTCGCTGATCTGGGCCACAAAGAGGCTGTCCACGATGTTGTACAGGCTGTTCACCAGCATCGAGATGACGTTGGGCAGGGCCATGGAGAGCAGCAGCGGGAATACCGGTCTGGTTTTCATAAAAGTATCGTTCATTTTCATTGCTCCTGAGGGTCAGATTTGGATTTGAAGGCAAAGCAAAAGCCACACAATGGCTTTTGTACCATTGTGTGGCGAAAAGTTGCAGAATGCTGTAAAAATCCACACGATATTTTATTGGTTCAAAGATACCACATCACAGGGATACTTGTCAAGGACTTTTTGAAATAAAAGTATGACTTTTTACAGTGGGCCCTTGCCCTTGACAAGGGGCGCGGCGGCGGTAAAATAAGAACAGAACGCACAAAAGGAGGATCTGCCATGAAATGGATGATCGCGTCGGACCTGCACGGGTCGGCTTACTACTGCCGCAAAATGCTGGAGGCCTTTGAGCGGGAGGGAGCCGACCGGCTGTTCCTGTTGGGCGACCTGCTCTACCACGGCCCCCGCAACGACCTGCCCCGAGAGTACGCCCCCAAGGAGGTCATCCCCCTGCTGAACGGGAAAAAGGAGAAGCTGCTCTGCGTGCGGGGCAACTGTGATGCCGAGGTGGACCAGATGGTGCTGGAATTCCCCGTGCTAGCCGATTATGCGGTGCTTCCGGTGGGGCAGCGGCTCATTTATGCGACCCACGGGCATATCTATCATGTAAAAAATCTGCCGCCGCTGGCCCCGGGAGATGTGCTGCTGCACGGGCATACCCATGTTCCGGCCTGGACAGAGTTCGGGCAGGGAAATCTTTACCTGAACCCGGGTTCAGTGAGCATCCCCAAGGAGAACAGCCCCCACAGCTACATGACCCTGGAAGGAAACACGATGCAATGGAAAGAGCTGGAAAGCAGCGCTGTTTTCCATGAACTGACCCTTTGATAAAGTCCCCCGGCCGGTTTTGCGGGCAGCTTGAAATTTGCCCACCGGTATGGTATGATAAAACTGAAAACAGATCGGCAAAGTTCCGCAGAGCAGTGCTGTGTGGGGCAGGAGCCTTTTTGTTTCTGCAATGAGTTAGCTAAAACTAACAAAATGACGAAAACAGCGGGCTGGACTTGTGCAGTTTGACAGGGGGGCCTGCAGATACAGTATGGAGGGAACAACAATGGTAGAAACGATCCTGAGGGTCGATGGTATGATGTGCGGTATGTGCGAGAGCCACATCAATGATGTGGTGCGCAAGACCGCCCGGGTGAACAAGGTGACTTCTTCCCACACCAAGGGCGAAACGGTCATCGTCTCGGAGCAGCCGGTAGATGTGGAGGCGCTGAAGGCTGCCATTGCCGAAACGGGCTACACCGTGACCGGCGTGCAGACCCGGCCCTATGAGAAAAAGGGCTTCTTCTCGTTCCTGAAAAAGTAACAGCCCGGTGTTTCTGGCCGGGCTGATCATGCAAAACAGGAGGTATCTCGTTATGAGGATTATGGTGTACGGCGCAGGCGTTCAGGGCTGTCAGCTGGCCCACAGTCTGGCACAGAACAAGAAAAATGTGGTCACCCTGCTGGCCCGGGGCGAGTGGAAGGAGGTCATTGACCAGAAGGGCCTGACCATCCGCCACATGCTCCAGCGGAAAACAACGGTGGATCGGATGCAGACAACAGATGTGCTGGCCCCCGAGGATGTGTATGACCTTGTGTTTGTCACGGTGCAGGCCAGGCAGCTGGCCGATGTGCTGCCCATCCTCAAAGCAAACCGGAGCCAGTACTTCATCTTTGTGGGCAATGATCCCTATGCGCAGGAGATGCTGCAGGCCATGCAGCGCCCGGTGGATAAGATCGCCTTTGGCTTCCAGAACAATGCGGGCCGCCGGGAGCATGACCGGCTGGTCAGTGTGCACATGGGGATGGGGATGACTGTCGGCGGCGCAACCGCACCCCTGTCCGGCGCATTTCGCCTGCGGCTGCAGGCTGCCTTTGAGGGGACTCATTACAAGCTGACCTATTACAGCGATATGGACGAGTGGCTCAAGAGCCACATCGCCTTTATCCTGCCCTGCGCCTATGCCTGCTATGCGGTGGATGGGGAACTTTCCCGCACCACAGTGGAACAGCGCAGGATGATCGTGGATGCCGCCTGGGAGTGCTGTGAGATGCTGAAAGCGGCAGGTGTTCCCGTGAACGATGCGGAGAACACCGACCGCTACCGCGAGGGCGCCAAACAGCGGAAAAAGACCGAGCGGATGGTCTACTGGATGGCGCAGACGGTCGTTGGGAAGTGGTGCATTTCGGATCACGCCATGCGTGCGGTGAGCGAGATGCAGTATCTGGATGAAGCGTTTGCCGCCTTGCGCGCCACTACATTGGTGGAGATGACTGCCTGGGATGAACTGCGCAGATCCCTGCCCAGAAAGAAGTAAGAGCCGGAAAATGTCCGGAGCATGAGAAAAAGCCTGTCGGTTTTTGCGCTGACAGGCTTTTTTCTATTGGTTCAGTGCCCAGAAGGCGGCAAGCTGCTGCTCCAGCTCTGTGGTGCTGCGCAGGTATTGGAGCTGGTGCCAGTGGCGGGGAAACAGGCGGGTGTATTCACCGCGGGCAAAGCGGTCGTCCAGCAGAAGCACCACGCCCCTGTCCTCCTGCGTGCGGATGACCCGGCCCGCCGCCTGCAGCACCTTGTTCATGCCCGGAAAGCGGTAGGCGTAGTCGAAACCGGTGCCGCCCGCCTCGTCATAGTAGCGGCGCAGGATCTCCTGACGGGGGTTCACCTGAGGCAGGCCTACCCCCACGATGGCACACCCGATGAGCCGGTCACCCACCAGATCTACAC
The DNA here is from genome assembly GCF_022750605.1 of Faecalibacterium sp. BCRC 81149. Classification (NCBI taxonomy): domain Bacteria; kingdom Bacillati; phylum Bacillota; class Clostridia; order Eubacteriales; family Oscillospiraceae; genus Faecalibacterium; species Faecalibacterium sp. BCRC 81149. Next base: position 166,268 of record NZ_QXJA01000005.1, read on the forward strand.
CCTCGCCGAAGATGCCGCCCATGACCCCGAAGCCCAGCAGCGTTTTTGCGGGGCTTGGGCCGAACTGTTCCAGAAAGGCCGCCCGGGCCGCGTCGTCCAGACCGCTCTCCTGGGCCAGCGTCCCGATGTCCGGGTAACGGGCGGTGAAGTCTTCATATACCTGCCGCAGATAGGCGTAGCTGGGAAAAAAGGCCAGATAGTTGCCCACCTTGGCCCGGGCCAGTGCGGCCAGCGCATCTGAGACGGCCTGAACACTGGCCTCCCGGTCCCGGTAGCGGGTGGAGATGCCGGGCAGGCAGTAGAGCCCCAGATGTTCGGGCGGAAACGGGCTTTCCAGTGCCACAGCCCGGGCATCGGGACAGCCCAGCACGGAGCGGTAGTAGCCCGGCGGGGTGAGTGTTGCGCTGAACAGTACCGCGGCCCGTCCAGCGGCAAGGCTGGCATCCACAAAGGGGGCAGGGTCAAGGCAGAGCAGCTCCCATTCCAGCTCGCTGCCCCGGGCTGTCAGCTGGGTGACAAAATGCGCATCGTACCGTTCTGCTGCCCGGGTGATATCCTGCAACGCAAAGTAGAGCTCCAGCAGCTGGGCGTGGGCATCGGCCTCCGGGTTGGCCTCCAGCCAGTCCTGCAGGGGGGCCTGCAGGCTGAACAGCAGTCGGAGCAGCTCCTTCGGCAGCTCTTGCAAAAAGACCGTGCCATCCCGCGCCAGCAAAGGCTCCGGCAGCGAGAAGACGGCTTCTGCCGGTTCGGTGTCCAGAAGGCTGGTCTGTTGGGTGAGATCCTCTGCCGGCGATTCGGTGGGCGATGGACCCCGGCGGGGGGCCAGCTTCGTTACCGCCCGGCGCGCTTCCAGAAAGCCTTTGTCTGCCTTTGTCAACGCAGTTTTCAGTGCGCTCTTTCCTTTGCCGATGGCCCGTCTGGCATCGGTCAGGCTGCTCTTGCAGAACCGTGCTGAGTACATGGCTCTGGCCCGGTCCGGCAGGTTGTGGGCCTCGTCGATGAGAAAAATGTAGTCGCCCGCCGCATCGAAAAAGCGCCGCAGGTGCACGGTGGGGTCGAACAGATAGTTGTAGTCTCCGATGACCACATCACACCACTCGCTCAAGTCCAGCCCCAGCTCAAAAGGGCAGACCCTGTGCCGCCGGGCAGTCTCGGTCAGGGCGACCCGGTCATAGGGGACGGCGCTGTCCAGCAGGTCGGCCAGCGCATCCTTCAGCCGCTCGTAGTAGCCGTTGGCGTAGGGACAGGCTTCCGGCAGGCAGGCGGGACGGCCCTCAGCATCCTTGCACAGGCAGGCCTTCTCCTTGGCGGTCAGGGTCACGCTGCGCAGGGAAAGCGCCGGGTCTGCCGCCCGCAGACGGGCCAGTGCATCCTCAGCAGCGGCCTGTGTCGTGTTGCGGGCGGTCAGGTAGAAGATCTTTTCCCCCTTGCCCTCGCCCATGGCTTTCAGGGCAGGGAAGAGGGCGCTCATCGTTTTGCCGATGCCGGTGGGTGCCTGGCAGAACAGCCGGGTACCGCCCTTCTGCTCTGCCTTGCCCGCAGCACAGGCGCGATAGACCTCCCCGGCAAGGGCACGCTGCCCGGGACGGTAGGCCGGAAACGGAAATTGCAGGGCCCCAAGGCTCCGGTCCCGGGCTTCCACCCAGTCCAGCTGCCGCCGTGCCCAGGGAAGATACTGCTGCAGCAGGTCGTTGAGAAACGCATCCAGCTCAGCGGCAGAGAAGTGCCGGGTATAGCGGATGATCTCATCGGTGTCGATCTGGTAATAGGTCAGCCGGACATCCAGTGTTTCCAGCTCCCGCTGCTCGGCGCAGATGGCCCCGTAGACCATGCCCTGCGCCCAGTGGCAGGGGTTCATGTCCTCCGTGATGGCATCGGTGGGCGCGGCGGTGGTCTTGATCTCGTCGATGACCACCGTGCCGTCCTCATCGGTAAAAATGCCGTCGGCACGGCCCTCGATGGTGAACCCGATTCCCTCCATCGTCCGCTCTGCCGTGAGGAACACCTCGGCGGCGTAGCCTTCACCCGCCGCCTTCTGGAGCCTGCGGTGGATGCGTGCGCCCTCGTTGGCCCGGTCAAAGCCGGTAAAGCGGCTGTCGATACTGCCGGTGCGGAGCAGGAACTCCACCAGCTCCCGGACAGAGAGACGGATGGTTGGCATGGGGTTCACTTCCTTTCTCTTGAAATTCTGCGCTTCGGTCAGGTTGTACAGAGCAGGGCCTACCCGAGACCCAGGATCTTTTGACAATTTGCTGCAACAGCATTCACCTGGTCAAAATCCACGGCGGCCCGGTAATAAGTCTCCAGCTCATCATGGCAGTTCTTGGCCTGAGCCATCAGGGCTACAGCCTGGTCGATGAGCTCGGAGGCGGCACGGTCATTGAAGCGCAGGCGGGCGCGGAAGCCGGACAGGTTCTCCCGGTCCACAAAGCGGGTGCAGCGCACGGCCTGCACGCCGGGCAGCTGGATGGGATGCCAGAGGTTGTCGGTCAAAAAAGCCAGCCGCAGGGCCGGGATGAAGATATGGTCGATCTGATCTTCAGGGTGCATAGCACAGGGGCAGGTGATGATGTGGTAGCCCCGGGCCAGTGCTTCGGCCCGGATGAGTTCCAGCAGCAGGCGGGAGACCGCCCCGTAATCATCCCGGAATACCACATACCGGTCGGCCAGCGCTTCCACCGTGCCCCGGTAGAATACCATCCCCTTGGGGGTGATGGCTGAGAGCAGCCGCAGCTCCTCACTGGCGGTGCCCTCGGTGCGGGGAAGCAGCCGGGTGCAGAGACGCTTGACGTAGCGGCGCACCTTTTCAAAGTTGGCGCTGCAGGCTTCGGCCCGGCGGCTGTCCAGCATCAGGCTGCCCGCCGATGCGATATACCGGGCCGCCCGGCCCCGCAGAGCGGCATTCCGGGCAAACAGGGCCTTGACCTCGTCCCGGTGGGGAGCCAGCTTTCCGGCATCGATGGTGTGGTACAGGCTCACCACCAGCTCATCAGCCCCGGGCGCGTCCGGCTCCACCACATGGGGCGCGGTGGCATCGATGATGGCGCGTTTCTGGTCGAGGAAGATGACCCCGTCCAGACTGTCCGGGTCGCTGGCACAGTGGATCTTTTCGATGCGCTGGCCCTGCTGCTCGGCGGCCTGGGCCAGATGCTTCATCAGGGTGGATTTGCCGCATCCCGGCCCGCTTTTGATGAGAAGCATCTGCATCCCGGGCTCCCGGCGCAGCGGCTCAAAATAACCCTTGAAGCCCGCCGGTGTGGTGGCCCCCAGAAAGAAATCGGGGGAACGGCTTTGGATCGTTTTCATATCAGAACACCTCACTTTTGCTTTAGGGTATGCAAAAATGAAGGAAGATGATACTTGGAAACGGCCTTGCCCTCTCAGTCTCGCTCCGCTCGCCAGCTCCCCCAAAGTGGGAGCCCTTGGCAGTTTTTGTGAGCTTCATCTTTCTGCCAAGGCCTCTCCCTTCGGGAGAGGTGGCATTGCGACAGCAATGACGGAGAGGGTGAGCTTGTTAATATGTGTGCCCGCACACCTCGTGGATCTTCTCCCGCAGAGCCACAAAATCCGCAAAGGCGGCGGGTTTGTTCTGCGCCTGCCGGAGCAGGGCGGCGGGGTGGAAGGTGCCCATAAACCACACGCCGTTCTTTTGCACAAAGGTGCCGTGCTCCTTGGTCACGGAGAAATCGGTGCGGATCATCCGCTGAGAGGCGATGCGGCCCAGGCAGACCACGATCTTTGGCTGCAGCAGCTTGAACTGCTCCCGGAGCCAGGGCATACAGGCCTCGCTCTCGGTGGGCAGCGGGTCGCGGTTCTGGGGCGGGCGGCACTTGACGATGTTGGCAATGTAGCAGTTTTTGCTCCGGTCCAAATCGATGGCAAACAGGTATTTGTCCAGCAGCTGGCCGCTGCGGCCCACAAAGGGCAGGCCCTGCTCGTCCTCGCTCTGGCCCGGGCCTTCGCCCACGAACAGCACCTCAGCAGTCTGGGTACCCTGCCCGAACACCACATGGGTGCGGTCAGTGCACAGCTCACATCTGCGGCAGGCAAGGCACTCGGCCTTTAATGTATCCCAATCCATAGCAGTTTGATCTCCTTGCAGCTGAATGATAATTTATTCACAAATAAAAAATGGTTTACTCCTAAAATAATAGCACAAAAAGCCAATTTTGTCTTGAACTTTTTGGCGGGTGTGCTAGAATAAAAGAGAAAGGCATCCTTGTGTCCAACAGGCACCCGGATGTGAATATTGGATAGTTAATTCGGAGGTAATCAACAATGGCTGATATGTTCGCACCGCTGGTAGCACAGCTGAAGGCAAACCCCAAGACGATCGTTTTTACCGAGGGCAATGACCCCCGCATCCTGGAGGCAGCCAGCAAGCTGCTGGCCGAGGGCGTTCTGAAGGTTGTCATGGTGGGCAACGAGGCTGAGTGCAAGGCCGCTGCTGCCGCAGGCAATTTTGATATTTCCGCTGCTGAGATCATTGACCCTGAGAACTACGCAGGTTTCGACGAGATGGTGAACACCATGGTCGAGCTGCGCAAGGGCAAGCAGACCGCTGAAGAGTGTACCGCAATGCTGAAGAAGTCCAACTACTTCGGCACCATGCTGGTCAAGATGGGCAAGGCTGACTGCCTGCTGGGCGGCGCTACTTACTCCACCGCTGATACCATCCGCCCCGCTCTGCAGCTGGTCAAGACCAAGAAGGGCGCACACCTGGTGAGCTCCTGCTTCATTCTGGACCGTGACTTTGGCGAAGAGGGCCTGAAGCGCATTGCCATGGGCGACTGCGCTGTCAACATTGATTACACCGATACCGTTGATAAGGCTACCGGCGAGGTCAAGATCGCTGCATCCGCAAAGCTGGCTGAGGTGGCCGTTGAGACTGCCAAGACCGCAAAGCTGTTCGGCATCGATCCGAAGGTCGCAGTTCTGAGCTTCTCCACCAAGGGTTCCGGCAAGGGCGGCACCGTTGCTCTGAGCCATGACGCTACCATCAAGGCTCAGGAGATGGACCCCGAGCTGGCTGTGGACGGCGAGCTGCAGTTTGACGCTGCCGTTGCTCCCGAAGTTGCACAGGTCAAGTGCAAGGGCAGCAAGGTCGCTGGCCAGGCCAACACCTTCATCTTCCCCTGCATCGAGGCCGGCAACATCGGCTATAAGATCGCTCAGCGTCTGGGCGGCTACGCTGCCTACGGCCCCATTCTGCAGGGCCTGAATGCACCCATCAACGACCTGTCCCGTGGCTGCAACGCTGACGAGGTCTACAAGATGAGCCTGATCACTGCCTGCCAGTCTTAATTTGCGAATTAAGCACTTTTGCCCCCTCCGGTTTTGCACCGGAGGGGGCTTTTGCTGTATAAGGGAACGTGCAGCTTCGTATTTCCTAAGCGATGTCGGTAAGGTTTAATACTTGCATTCTCTCCCGAAACATGCTATAATAATCAAGCACAAAATGTGCCATGCCGGACAGCGCCTGCTGCGTGGTTCGGCATACGGATGTGGGCCCTGTACGATGGGGCCGCTGTGAACCAGGTCAGGTGGGGAACCAAGCAGCCTTAAGCGGTGTGTCCCGTGCGTTTCAGTCAGCCTGCATCCGTATGCCGAGTTACGCAAGGCGGGGGTCAAACCCCGTCAGCGCTGCCCGGCTTTTTTGTTGAAAGGGGAGAAGCGGATGTATCGAGCCCTGTACCGCAAGTGGCGGCCCCAGCGGTTTGAGGATGTGGTGGCCCAGCGCGGCATCGTGACCGCACTGCGCAACCAGATCGCCACAGGCCGTGTGGGCCACGCTTATCTGTTTACCGGCGTGCGCGGCACCGGCAAGACCACCTGTGCCAAGATCTTTGCCAAGGCAGTCAACTGCCTGCATCCCCAGAACGGTGACCCCTGCGGTGAGTGCGAGATCTGCAGGGGCATCGACAACGGCAGCATTCTGGACGTGGTGGAGATGGACGCGGCCTCCAACAACGGCGTGGACGATATCCGTGATCTGCGTGATGAAACGGCCTACACCCCCAGCGCCTGTCATTATAAGGTATATATCATCGACGAGGTGCACATGCTCTCCACGGCAGCGTTCAACGCCCTGCTGAAAACGCTGGAGGAGCCGCCCGCCCACGTCATCTTTATTCTGGCGACCACGGAGATCCAGAAGGTCCCCGCCACCATCCTTTCCCGGTGCCAGCGGTACGATTTTACCCGCATCGGCCCCGAGGATATCGCCCAGCGTGTGGAGTACATCGCCGGGCAGGAGGGACTGGAGTTGTCCGGCGAGGGGGCGGAGCTCATCTCCCGCCTTGCCGATGGTGCCATGCGAGACGCGCTGTCCATTCTGGATACCTGTGCCGGTGTCACGGCAAAGATCGATGCGGACGTTGTCCGCCGGATGGCAGGTGTGACCGACCGGAGCTATCTGTTCCATATTTCGGATGCGCTGAAAGCGCAGGATGCCGCCGCGGCACTGGCACAGCTGGCTCAACTGCGCCAGCAGTCAGTGGATGTGAAGCGGCTGACCGAGGAGCTCATTGCCCATTACCGTGCGCTGATGCTGGCGGCCCTGCCCGGCGGGCAGGCGCTGCTCTCGGGTATCTCTCCGGAAGAGGAAAAGCTCTATCTGGAAAAAGGCCCCCGGATGGGGCAGCGGGAGGCGATCCGGGCCATCCGGGCGCTGGGCAACGCTCTGGAGCACATGACCCGTGGCAGTGACCAGCGGATAGAGCTGGAACTGGCCCTGTTCAGCCTTTCGGAGCCGCCCCAGCAGGTGGCGGTACAGGCTGTGCCCGCCGCCCGGCCTGCGGTCCCTGCACAGGAGGCCCCCAGACCGTTTGCGTCGGCACCGGTCAAGCCTTTTGTATGTGCACCGGCGGCATCGGCTCCCGTGCAGGAACCTTCTGTGGAACCGGCACCGATGCAGCAGTCTGAGCCGGAACCGGCACCTCAGCCCGTGGAACCGCCCAAGGCAGAAGCAGCAGCTTCTGCGGAAGAAGAGCTGCCGCCCCTGCCGGAGGAACCGCCGGTGACTTCGGAGGCCCCGCCCCCTTGGGACGAGCCGGCCCCGGCTGCGCCGCCGCAGAGAGAAGAGCCTCCGGCTCCCGCGCAGGAAGTGCCTGCGGCCCAGCCTCAGCCTCAGCCGGAGCCCAAGCCGGAATATACGGCTGACCCGGCGCTGAACAAGCCCCGCAAGGTGGCAGCAGAGGGAATCGATCCCTTCCCGCAATGGGCAGAGGTCATCAAGCTCCTGCAGGAACAGGATCCCATGCTCTACACCTACCTGAAAAAGTCCAAGGGTTACTTTGATGGTACCCGGGTGCTCATCGATGGCGGAAAGACCTTCCGGGATTTTATCCGCGCCAACAAGGAAAGCCAGAAGCTCATCAAAAAGCTGATCGCGCAGGTGTCCGGTGTGGCGGTGCCCATCGGCCCCTATGAATCCAAGACGGTCAATCGCGCTTCGGCCAACGCCGAGGAATCCCTCCGCAAGCTGGAACAGCTGGGGCTGGAGGTGTCGATTGAGGATAGTGAACGCAAAAAACGATAAATAAAAGGAGAACCAACCATGAAAGCAAGAATGCCCGCAGGCTTCGGCCGCCCCGATATGAACTCCCTGATGCGTCAGGCCCAGAAGATGCAGGAAGATATGAAGGCCAAGCAGGCAGAGCTGGAAGCTGCTGAGTACACCGGCAGTGCATCCGGTGAGATGGTCACTGTGAAGATGAACGGCAAGCACGAGGTGCTGAGCATCACCATTAAGCCTGAGGCCGTGGACCCCGATGATATCGAGATGCTGGAAGACCTGGTGGCTGCTGCCATCAATGCAACTGTCAAGCAGGTGGATGAGACTGCCGAGGCTGAAATGGGCAAACTGACCGGCGGCCTGAACATTCCCGGTCTTTGATCAAAGTGGAGGAGCACCATGGGTTATAATGCAGCCCCGCTGGAAAAGCTGATCGAAGAATTCAGCAAGTTCCCGGGCATTGGGCGGAAGGGTGCGACCCGGATGGCCTATCAGGTACTGAGCATGTCGGATCAGGATGCCGCCGCACTGGCGGGTGCGATCCAGAACGCCCACACCAAGCTCCACCGCTGCCGTGTCTGCCAGAATTATACCGAAGCCGAGCTCTGCCCCATCTGTGCCAGTGCCAAGCGGGACCGCTCTGTTATCTGTGTGGTGGAAACGCCCCGTGATGTGCAGGCATTTGAGCGCACCCGGGAGTACCATGGAATGTACCATGTGCTCCACGGCCTCATCAGTCCCATGGATGGCATCGGTGCTGAACAGCTGACGGTCAAGGAACTGCTGGCCCGTCTGGGGGACGGTGAAGTGAAGGAAGTGATCATGGCCATGAACCCCACCGTTGAGGGCGAGGCAACGGCCATGTATCTGGCAAAGCTCATCAAGCCCTTGGGCATCAAGACCACCCGCCTGGCCTATGGCCTGCCCGTGGGTGCCAGCCTGGAGTATACCGATGAGACGACCCTGTACCGGGCGCTGTCTGGCCGGGGAGAACTGTGATCATTTGTATTTCAAAGCCCTGCGTTTGCGCGCGGGGCTTTGTGCTGTTTATGGGATTAAAAAAGAAACACACGGCCGGGGAAATGAAACAAATTCAAGAAATATAGAAAAAACTCAAAAAAGATGCAAAAAAGTGTTGACAGAAGGCTGGGGATGTGGTATTATACTTGAGCGCCAAGGGCCGCCGGAAAGAATGACTTCTGAAAGCGGCAGAAGCAAAGCGAAAGAACCAATATGGATACGTTGAAAAAACAAGCCACAAGTTCGAAAAGATCGAAAAGCTTCTGAAAAAAGTACTTGACAAAAAATCACTTCTGTGGTAAAATAATCAAGTCGTCATCCGCTAAGGCTGAGGCGCACAGGACCTTGAAAATTGAACAATATCGAAAAACTTGTAACGGAACCTATTTTCGTGTTGGAAAAACACGTTAAACAATTCCAAACAAAGTAATTCACACAGGACGCAAGCGATTGCGTGCTGAGCG